>NZ_CALPCY010000015.1:0-91796 GCF_943193115.1 Otoolea muris | reverse complement strand
TACTTCTAAATCCCAAGAGACCTTGTAAAATATGGTTCTAAAGGAAATAGTACCGACTTAAATTTCACGGATTCAGGGTAATAATGAAATGACAACGCTTTACGCACAAACAAGCCTGCGTTATAATGAAAATACCATACAGGCGCGAATGTTTATCTGCACAATAAAAATCAGATTAGGCAGGAATTGTTTTGGATGATGACATTAAAATAGCAGATGATCCAGTGGAGGCAGCACCTCCATGTGCACCCGGAAAGTGCCTTTGAGGAGGCCGGCGCCGCAAACTATCTGGCTGGTATCCTTAGGGAAATGGGACTTGAGGTTACAGAAGGCATCGGGAAAACCGGACTGATAGCGACCTTAAAGTCAGGGGACGGAGGGGGCTCCATCGGGATCAGAGCTGATATTGACTGCATTAAGCTTCAGGAAACGGGAACGCCGCCTTACGCTTCCCAAACTCCAAACCGGATGCGCGCCTGCGGCCACGACGGGCACATGGCAACCATTTTAGGAACCGCGAGTCTGCTTGCAAAGCGCCGCAATTCCAGCGGTACTGTACATTTTATTTTCCAGCCTGCTGAGGAACCGGGTAAGGGCGCTCAGGCCATGATTGACGACAGCCTTTTTGAGCGCTTCCCTATGGATGAGATATATGGCCTGCATAACAGACCGGAGATGCCGGCCGGGGCGGCCATACCTCCGCTCCCCATACCATGATCGCCCCGCTGGTGACAGCCGCTCAGATCATCACTTCCCTGCAGACCATTGTCGCGCGCAATGCCCGGCCCATTGCTACTGCGATCGTCTGTGTAAATCTTGCGGCAAAAGCAGCGGAAAATATTGTTGGCAGGGAGATTCTCGTGAGACAAAGAATAAACCGCCAGGCTGCTCCTTCATTCTTCTACAATTTCTACTATCTGTACTTCACCAAAATCCTTTGATAAATCCGTATGTAATTGGAACTCGCCGCCCCCCTTATCTGTTTTCCTGAAAAGGCCGCTTTCTGATAAAACCTGCTGCATTAGCTGATTCTTCTCCGTCCTTTTGCAAATCAAATCCAGGCTCTTAAATCCCAAAGATTTATATTTCAAAATCATGTATTTAAAAAAATTCTCTTCAATCCGCTTTCTCGCCGCTCTGCATGAAAATACAAAGTGTTCTAATACAGCGCTTTCCCCATTTGAAATATCAAAAAGGGCAAATCCAACCAGGCCGTAATCACCGTATCTGTCATCTACTTTTATCCGATAAGCATCATACCTGTCAGAACGAACACTGTCTTCTATCTCTTCCATGGTCAGGCGTTTTGCAGAGAGATTGAGCTGATTGGTCCTCTGTACCAGTTCATAACACCGTTCTAATTCGTCTGGCCTTGGATGGGCAATATGAACCTTCATGCGGCATGAAATTAAAAAGTCAGTTATATCATCGTTAGATTCAAGCGCCGCCCGATTGCGAATCATGATTTCCTGATACGACCTCCTCCTACTTTTACTCTCTTTTGTAACCGGGACATTAAAAAACTCCTTTTTCACATAATCCGTAATTTCGTGCGCATCACAAACCCGGATTCCAGGACAGTTGACTCTCACCTCGCTGAGCTCGTAAGCAGAGTCATCCACAAAGACAAAGGTATCTAAACCTATATCCAAAATCTTCGCTATCTTTTTAATATTTTCGCTTTTTGGATTCCAATTAACCATCGAACATACAAAATATTCGGAGATTCCCATTTGCTTCAGGATACCGCATGTCCTTTCCTGATCATTCTTACTTGCAATACAATTTATAATCCCTTTTTCATCCAGCCTTTTAATTATATTCACAATCTCATGATTTAATTGTATCCCTTCCTCTCCGTCCTCTGCAATGACCCCATTCCACAATGTATTATCCAAATCCCATACGACACATTTTACCTTTTTGTCAGATTCAGGAAAATACCGCCTCATATAATCTGATTTTATAGTCACTAACTCTAAGCTGATGATGTTCAGAATGCAAGGCCCGCTTCCGTCCGGATATAAACACAAATTATTTAGCCTCTCACGCTTATAATTCAGCTCCTCTGATGGAATCCAATATCGGTTGTAGCCCTGATTTATCAAAAGGCTTCTGCGAAAAACAATCTCCTCATCCGCTCTGTTTTCAAGAATGATATTAAAAACAGCGCTGTCGTTAAATATCTCAAAAAGCAAAAAATCAGGAATATTTTCTCCCAGATATCCTATCTTCCTCGTAAAATATTCTTTGATATAGTAACAAAAACGTTTCACTTTCCCGAATGGCGAAATCTGAGCAATAAAAGCAGGAACATCCAGGCATTTAGAAATTATGTACACATTCTTATATGAAAAACCTGCCGTAAAGAAAAATGTTTCCAGCTTTGCCCACTCGTTCATATTTATAACGACATTTTCATCCAGAATAGAGCCGTTTCTCCTGAATTTTTCAATTCCATACTTAAATCTTCTGCATCTCCCGTCCGCCCTTTTCCTGTAATGCGCACATGAACTGTAGCATAGCGGCATCGCACACTCAACGCAGTGTTCCTGCCAGACCAGAGGAGCTATCCTTTCGAGCGCCTCAGGGGATACGGCCTGTCCTATATCATATTTAGGAAATATACCCGTTTTCTTTCTGGGTGCAAATTCAAAACCATACATCTTTTAAACCTGCTCTTTCATTAAATTATGGAGCTCAAAATTCGTCAGGGCTTCTATGCCCGGCTCTCTGCTGATATATGAACAGATTGCTCTGAATATCCTCTCATCTGTGTACCATTTATCCTTTCCATACCCGGGATCCGATGGTTTTAGTATACTGTGAAATAATAAAATCGCTGCCTCTCCTTCTTTCATTGCCTGGATCAGCTTTACAATCTGTTGTACCGTCGTATTCCTGTCGCATGAAACACTCGGATAAAATACAAGGGACTCGCTGAGTTTAATGATATTCCTTTTATGATAGAGACAGAAAAAATACCGCGATCCCGTAAACCGCATCATCAGGTAATAAAGCAGGCGAATCTTCCCATCTCTTCTAAGCTGATTCCCACTCCGAATATAACTGACTGTCCCATCGCTTACCACTTCCCCGTATTTTTTAATGTTCCTGCTCCATATACAGGAATTCGGACTTGCAAAGCCTCCTTTATATCTGGAAATATTTCTTCTCCTAAATATCTGATCCGCCTTCCGTATTTTTTCAATCGCATTTGTATGGTTGGAAGAATGGCTTGCAATCTCAATTCCAGCCGCCTCACACTCCTTTACCTCCTCCCAATTGACAAATTTATTATCCGCGGAAGCCATTTCACTGACGTTTCTATGCCCCCCAATAAAATCTGTCACTACATTCAGCGTTGCCGTCAGACTGTTTTTCTTTATAATTGGCAATGCGTTTGTGTAAAAATCCTCCCGTCCGTCGTCAAAGGACAATACGATATATTTCATAATAGCTTTTTACTCCTTTATTTATTCTGTACCGTTCTATGATTCTTTGCTTTGTAAATCATCTGTCTTTGTTGAAAACGTATATGCCGCGATAAACGGAGCCATTTCATATATAACCATTCCATATCTTCCGCTTCCATTTACAGGGGACAAAAGGCATATCAGCCATTGGACTCCTGTCGGCACAATCCACAGAAGATTCTTTTTTTCACCCTCATATACCAGACAGCACATGGCAATAAGCCAAAATGAAACAGCGATATTAAATACATATTTAAAATGCTCATGATGAATGCACCATGAAAGAAAATCTGTAATCTTCTGATTCAATGTCTCCCACTTTGGCGCAGAAATCATATCCCCATTTGACGTAAACGGGTGCTCAGCTCCATTCCAATTCCAGTCAGCCGTTTCATAATCAATATTATAATATCCATAGGTCTGCGCCAGTATTGCTTTGATATAGGACTTTGGGCGCCTAAACCCTATCTTTATCCAGACAATGAAAAAATCCTTTAAATCAGTAGAGGTCGCCTTCTGATTAAACTGAAACTTGATATTATCCGACTTGTGGGGAGTATATACGCTCCAATCTTCTATGGGCAGTATCTTTGTGATAACCTCTGCCTCTTCTTTTTCAATTTCATCGGAATGCTCCAGCATCGTTTTAGCCGTTGCCTGAAAAAACAGAGAAAACATTTCCTGCTTTCCTCCCGGGGAAATTTTCATTAAAGGCATAATAACTCCGGAAAAAATAATTCCATAAATCAATATTGAAAAGACTATATTTTTTATCCAGGCCCTTATTGTATTCCTTATACTAAATATCAAAATTATATTTACCAGAGCCACAATATAAATTCCCTGATTTTTTATGAATGGCAACAGAATAGAAATACCCAGCATCTGATATTTGTATCTTTTAGTCATCCCATCCTGGCATATCCTGAAAATCACAATACAGTATACACTCAACAATGTTGCAAATAAGTTATCCTTTAGCACATATGTATTTAACGATATAATTAACGGATTGGCGCTGAAACAAATAAATAGGAGGAACCATTCCCTCCTGTTTAAATACTGATAAAACGATGAAATAATATAGGCCCAGCCCAATGCATTAAAAATGCAGACAGCACAGTTAAGTAAAAACATGCCAATATCCACATTTCCTGCCGCTGCCCCGAATCTTATAAACATTCCAAATAAAAAGGTCAGTAACACCGGGTGATGTCCGCTGATATAATGTCCGTCATAAATAACCGGACTAAGCCTGCGGGCTAATGTATCCATTCCCATAATCTGCTGAAACTGAGCGGAAACACCGCCTGACTGTATTCCCGGATATCTTATCAAAACGAGCGGGATCCACAAAAGAAAAATTACAGCAAACACCTTCAAAAATGTATTTCTGTTAAATAAACAATTTTCTGTTTTACCCCCCCCCCACTCCTCTCAGACAGGCTATTTTCTTCAGATGGAACACTTTAAAGAAAACTCGATACAGCAAAACAAATACACACATATCGCCAATGCCAAAAATTATCATCATTCCATAGCTCATATCTGTTTCCAGATAATAGCCTGTTACACATGATATCCCAAATGCAATGGCGGTTATAATAACCAAAACCGCTTTCACACGGCTCCCCCTCCAGTCAAATTAAACTTCATTTCTTCCTGAACCTGTGCCGCTTCATACAGACGCCTTGCTGCCTCAATCACCCTCTCCAGTTCCCTGTCCTCTGTCTTAAAATATTCCATCATATGCGACATCAGCGTAAAATCTCTCTCAGAATCAATATCCAATACCAGATAATCCGGCATCTGGACAATCTTGCATCGGTATTCCAAAATCGTTTTATCTATTTCCGATTCAAGAAAAGACGGACTGTACACATATATACTGGCATTCAGCTCATATGCCTTGGGCGCCTGCTGCCTGGAAGTATAATCTGACTGGCATATTTTTCTATAATAATCCCCTCTTTCCTCCACCATATTAAAATATGGGCTCCTTCTCGCGGGGACAACGCTGCAGACCAGATCGGACGCAAGGTCAGACCGGAACATCTCCACCGCATGCTCAATATCCTCCAGACGCCTCATAGGAGAAGTCAGATCCAAATCGATTACCATATCAAACGAACGGCCGGTATCCTTACAGCAATGCAGATATGTATCCTGAATCACGTCAACCTTTGCTGTCCTGTCTCCCGCCTGATAAGCCCTGCGCTCTACAATACGTATATCCGGCATGGCTCTTTGCCGCCTGATAAGCATCACTAACTCTTCGCTGTCTGTATTTAAGGCCACTGTAATTTCATCCTGCGGATGCGCTTTCTTAAAAAGGAAAACCGCTGCCAACGTATAGTATGGAAGCGGTACGCCGTTCATTTCCCGTATATTTTTGTTTGTTACCCCTTTTGAACCCGCGCGCCCGCAAAGCGTAAATAAATAATTCATTCTCCCATTTCTCCTCTTGCAATCCGAAGCACTCTGCAGGCATTTTGCAGCGTGCTGTCATTCTCTGCTTTTCCCTGAACGATCGCAAAGAAATGCTGCAGCTCCTTTTTCTGGTATGCGTCCCTTCCCTCTTTCAGATAAAGGACTTTCCCTTCCTTTGTAAAGGAAATGCTTTCCCCCAGCAAATCTGCTTCCAACGTCTCACTTTTTCCGAATAGCTGCAGCCTTCGTATCGGAAATCTTCCAAAATAATCAAGATGCAGCTCTGCCACTTTATCCCTGTATTCCGCAATATAAACTGCAATATCGTCACTATGAACTTCCAGAGCTGATTTTTTTCCAATGATGGAATATACCTTTTCCGGCTCTCCCAAAAGATAACAGAGATAATCCCATTCATGGATCAGGTCAATGGAAACGCCTCCTCCAAGGCTGGCATCTGCGCTGTACGTCTTTCTGTAATCCACTTCGGGCCTCCAGTCCGGCAGATAACTGGATGAAATACTGCGAACGCTGTAAATCTCAGAAAAGTCTGTATTCTGTTTCAGATATTGGATAACATTCGTATAACGCAGCGGGCAGGCCACATAATATACACGATCCTTTTGCAGTCTTAAACCCCCCAAATCTTCCTTTCCTGTCTGAAATACCGGTTTTTCAATAAAAAAATTTCTGCCCCGATTATGCATCTTTTCCAAAGTGCAGTAATGCAGGGCAGTTGGATTAGTTATAAAGATCACGTCATAATCCCGGGGAAGCGTCTCCAGACTGTAATATGTTTTATGAATCATCGCTGCAATCCGCTGTTCCGGCATTTTTCCATTTCCGCTGCGCAGGACATCAATCCGGGCAGACGCTCCAAACAGCTCCTTTATACCACGGATATGCCTTGCCGCAATTGAGCCAAGGCCCACAAAGCAAATCTTCATTTTAATTCCTCAATCCTGTCAATCCATGCCAGCACCTTCTCATCCTGTCCAAATGAATAGCGGGCCGCCTTTTCCCCTCTTATTGCGGCGAAAAAAGCGGCCAGCTCCTCATAATATGCATTTTCTACGACAAACGCAGAATAGCCCTCTGCGCGTTCCACATTTTCGTACAGAGCCACTGAAATCATATTCCCGGTATTTTCTTCATATAGCCTTAACGAATCCGGCGTCCCTCTCCATTCCAGATGGAAATGCTCTTCCCAAATATTCATGATGCGTTCCGCCTTTGGCGAGACAACATCTACAATCAGGCTCCCCACCACCCCCGACTCATGCTCAAGTGTCAGATGGTACATATCATCATAATCAATCTCCAGACTGGATATTTTTTTATGTATTCCCTGTATTTGCTTTATCCCTCCAAACGTATCGATCAGCCATGGCATTTCGATTGCAAAAATCTCTCTGCATGCATTCGTCCTTTTCGCCCCGATAAAAAAATTTTGATATTTCTCCCACGGATGCCAGTCCGGCAGATATTGTCCAATATGGTAGAAATACCCCCCCCCGAAGCTTTTTTCCTGAAGCTTTTCTTTTATAAATTCAATTTCCTTTCGATATAAAAATGTGGAAGACAAAAAAAGAACCCGTTTTTTCTCCCCTGCCAGCCTCTGGTTTTCATGGTATCTGTCATTAACCAGATTCATCTCTGTAAATACATGCAGCCCCCGTTTAAGGCATTCGTGGATTAATTCTGCGTGTGAAGCAGGAGACGAACAAATCAGTGCGCAATCTATATTTCCTTTCGATAATCCCTTATCTAAATCCGAAAAGGTTTCAATATTACAGAGCTCTTCAACCTCCAGGCAACGCTCTCTGCTTAAATCAATGCCTGTAATTTCCCATTTTTCATTTTTCCTCCCATTCCGTTTTCCTTCCTTTTCTATGTACTGCTTCAGAAGACGGATCCTTCTTTTTCCCATAGATCCAAGCCCAATTACCGCCACTCTCAAACTTTCCCACCCACCTTTTAATAAACTGCTAAGCTATATCAAAAAATACCTTTTTCAGGTTTATACCTGACACGCACAGCGCCTCTTTCATCCTCTGAACGATTTGATCCGATGTATTCCCATCTCCATAAGGATTTACTGTCTCTTTAAACAATCCTTTCTCTATCGCCGCATCCGCTTTCAGCATTGCGCTTACGATGTCTGACTTTTCCGGAAGGCAGTCTGTCACGCTTTCCGCCTTTATCCTCCCGAGCTGTCGATCCCCGATATTGATTGTCGGCGCCTTAAAAGACGGAGCCTCTATCAGCCCGCTGGAGGAATTACCGATCACCATCCTGCAATACCGCATGGCGCTCAGATAGCGCTTCGTTCCTATGGAGGAAAAAAGCTTCACATTCCGATGTGTTGATGCATATGCTTCAAACAGGCGGTTAATGATTCTTCCATCCCGATCCGCATTGGCCTTTGTCATGATGAAATTCCACTCCGGAAATTCCTCCAAGGCTTCAAGGATCGCCTCTGCCTGCTGCTTCGCGCTTTTTTCCTCCAGTGTCACGGGATGAAAGGTTACCAGGGCATACGGACGTTCCAAATCAATCCCTAATTCCTCTGACAGCATCGCTTTTGTCAGATAATCCGTATGCAGCGCATTCTCAACGCCCAGCGCCCCGACACAGAATACGCGTTCCGGAGATTCTCCCATCTGGATCACGCGCCTGCGGTAACATTCTGTGCTTGTAAAATGCAGATACGCCATTTTGGTAACTGCGTGCCGGATCGCCTCATCAACAGCTCCCTGTGTCGTCTCCCCTCCGTACAGATGGAAAATGGGGACCCTGGCATTCATAGCCGCAACAGCAACTGCCAACGTTTCATAGCGATCCCCTAACAATAAAACCGCATCCGGCTTTTTATCTTCAAAATAATCAGAAAAACCAATCAGGGCCAGTCCCATACTTTTAGAAATGGCTGGCGCCGTATCGGCGCTGAGCAAAATCTCAATCTTTTTGTCAATCGCAATGCCGTCTTTTTCTATCTCCCTGGCAGTCAATCCAAATTCCGGGGAAAGATGGGCCCCCGTCACCGCTACCATCGCCTCTAACTGCCCATCTCTCATGATTTTATTTATAACAGGGCGCAGAAGTCCATATTCTGCTCTGGCCGCTGTGACAATACAAATCTTTTTTTTCATCTGTTTCCCCCGTAAATCTTGCTCCCGGAAGAGACATCCCTGTAAATCAGGCTCCCTGCTCCAATGATGCTGTTTTTTCCTATATGAACCCCGGGCAAAACCGTGGCATTTGCCCCAATCAGGCAATCCGGGCCTACTTCCACATCCCCGCAAAGAACGCTCCCCACAGATACATGGCTGTATTCCCCAATAAAATTGTTATGCTCCACAATCGCTCCTGAATTAATAATGGCCATATCGCCGATCACAACCCCAGCATTGACCACCGCGTTTTTTCCGATAAATATCCCCTTTCCCAGCGTTGCTTCCGCGGATATGACCGCGGAAGGATCGAACAGGTTGACAAAAGAGAATCCGCAGCGCTCTATCTTCTCTGCAATCGCCCTTCTCACAGCCGTACTGGCCGTACTTCCCACGGAAATCATAATGTCTCTGCAGCCCTTTCCATATAGTTCCGGCAAAGAAGCTTCCGTCCCCCATATCGTATATTTAGAAACCGTGCCGCCCACCCTCTCTGCAACATCCAGAATAATAATCTCATCATAATAACCAATTCTGTGAACCGTATCGAGGACAGACAAACAATGTCCTCCCCCGCCTGCCAGAATTAACGGCCTCATCGCTCCCCTCCTGATTCAATGCGTTCGTCCTTCTCATAGTCCCTCTCCGCAGTCGTTCCCAATACCTCGTACCATTTCATTGGGCTGATTCCATTTCCCGGACGCTTTACCGTAATGTTCTGTTCTGTCAAAACTTCCCCCCTGCGAATTCTGGTCATGGCTACAATGCTTTTTCTTGCGGCAATCCGGTTCTGCCGTTCACACTCTGAGGGTTTCTTTATGCCATCTCCCAGGGCAGCCTCTGTTTTTCTGACAGCTTTCACCATCTCTGCCAGTTCATCTGCATCCAGGCTGGCCCTGTGATCCGGGCCCTCCAGCGCTTTATCCAGCGTAAAATGCTTTTCAATCACATTCGCCCCCAGAGCGGCCGCGGCAATTGGAATTTCAATTCCCAGCGTATGATCCGAATATCCGACATCTGTGCCAAACTCTCTCTGAAATTCCGGAATGACACGCAGATTAACGTCCTCCTCCGGAGTTGGATACTCTGTCGTACAGTGAAGAAGTGTAAGCATTTCTTTTCCCAGGCCATAATTCTCAAAAAGCCGGACTGCATTTCTGATTTCATCCATCTCACACATTCCTGTAGACAAAAGTATTGGTTTCTTTGTGGCGGCAATCCGTTCCAGGTAAGGAAGGTTGGTGATTTCTCCGGAAGGAATTTTCCAAAGCGGCATTCCCAGCGATTCTAAAAAGCAAATGCTTTCCAGCTCAAAGGGAGTAGAGAGAAAAAGAATACCCGCCTTATCCGCCGCCCGCTTTAAAAAGCGAAAGGCGTCAAAGGATAATTCCAGCTTTTTTACCATATCCCTCTGATTTTCTTCCCGTCCTGTCCTCGCCTTCTGATATTCCGCCTTTGGTGCAAACCGGGATATCATGCACTCCGTGCGGAATGTCTGGAATTTTACCGCATCTGCCCCGGCTTCTTTTGCCGCATAAATCATTTGCTCTGCCCGCTCTATGCTTCCGTTATGATTCACACCGGCCTCTGCGATTATAAATATTTTTTTATGTTCTCTCCGCGTTGTCATCCGTCTTTCCCCTGAAAGGCGTTTGTATAACGCCCTTCCCTCCTTTCCAGCTTCCCCTCCATCCGGAACAGCTCTTCAAATTTTCCCATATCCAGAAACGAATCCTCACTGATCGGATACATTCCGACCTGCTGTTTTTCCTCCATCAAAAGCTTAACCAAATCCGTCATATGGAAAAATGTATCCTCCGGAATCCGTTTCAGCAAATCCGGATTAAGAATATACATCCCGGCATTCACGAAATAGGACAGACTCGGCTTTTCCTCCATTGAAGTAACAATTCCCTCCTCCTGCGAATGGAGCACGCCATAAGGCACCACAATATTCTTTAAAGCGGAAACAATGGTCATCCGATTGCCGGAACGCCTGTGATAATCCAAAATATCGCCATAATCCGCCTCTATCAGGATATCGCAATTCGTCACAAACACCGGAGAAGTAAATTTATCTTCAATCAGGCGTATGCTTCCGGCAGTCCCCAGAGGCTTATCCTCTTCCACATACCGGATCCGATATGGCGGACTGGTTTCAGCAAAATAGGATTTAATCATCCCCTTTTTATAATTCACCGTCAAATAAAACTCGTCCGTGCCATATGTGCAAAAACGATCCATGATCCGTTCGATGATCGGAATATCTCCTATGGGGATCAGCGGCTTAGGCAAAATTTTCGTATAGGGATATAATCTGGCCCCTTTTCCGCCGGCCATAATGATCACCGGCGTTCCTGCCAGGGTATTCCGTTTCTTTTGTTTCCGTAAAAATCCATCGGTACCAAAAATAATATCAATAATCCTTCTATCGGCATCTAAAACAGGGACTGCGCCAATCACGTTTTCTTTCATATATTCAGCCGCTTTCTGAGTATTGCCGTTTAACAAATATCTGGGACGCTGATTCATAGCCTGCGAAATTTTTGCCGCAAGGTTCCCTGTCCGGATCAGCCATCGCCGGATATCGCCATCCGTAACGCTTCCAAGCAGATGCTTTTCCTCATCCGCCACAAATACAATCCCCTTCGCGTTTCTGTCGATCTGCGCCATGGCCTCCGCAACAGAGCAGTCGCCGCCGCTTAAGTATTTTTCAAGATTCTGTTCTTTCATCCTTCCTCTGACCTCTACATCTTGCCATCCAGCGAGCGCCCAGTCTCAATATGTTCAAAATTAGGAAGATACGCCCTGATGATCGCAATGATACGCTCTTTTGTCACAGCATCCGATGCAAAGGCCGCCTCTAACGACAAAAACAGCGCATTGATTTTATCCGCATCAGCCGCCCGTTTACCCGTAATAACGCCAAGCGAATAAAAGCGCTCCATATCAACCAGCTCATTCTCCGTATAAAATTCCTCAAACATCTTTTCTCCCGATGTATCGGATTCCGAATAATAAACCGGATATTTCATGCTGCCGGCGTTCAAATCCCCGGCCATTTCCACCGCCTCTTCCTCAGAACCGCACCGTACCGCCTCATAACCATATTCACGCAGCAGCCCGGCCGCAATGGCGTCAAAGGTCATCATCTGCCGTTCCTCCAGCTTCGGAAAAAATATTTCCCGGTTTTCCCCCAGCATACAGGACAGCATACAGATCTGCCCACTTTCTTTTGGAGAAACAAAATATCGTTTTACATCCAGGGGAGCGCTTAACGGCTGACGCTTTGAAATGCGGTTCATAAAACCAGCAGGCAGGGAGCCATTGGAAAACGCCACATTCGCAAAGCGCGCTGTCTTGACCGGAAAATGGCCGGAATAAGAAAATATCACATCCTCCATAATCCTCTTACTGGCCCCCATGATATTCACCGGATTCGCCGCTTTATCTGTTGAAACGCAGAAATACTCCCTGGGTGGCGCCTCCGCCAGCAACTCCAGCAGCTTCCGCGCATGAAGGACGTTGTTCCTGAGAAGAGCCTCCACAGAAAAGATGTCTTTCTCACTTCTCACATGCTTATGGGCGGAAAAATTGGCCACAATATCAAATCCATGCTGGTTCCTGAACATCTTTTCAAAAACAGGCGAAGCGAAATCCATCGCATACGGCGCATAATGTCCCGGAATGAACAGTCCCTTCGTACTGCGTAAATCTCTCGTCAGCTCAGCCAATGCATTTTCATTCGTATCCACAATGGTTAATGCATCCGGTTTAAATGGGAGGATTTCCCTGATAAACGAGCTTCCGATACTCCCTGCGCCTCCGATTACAAGAACCCGGCTGTTCCTTATGTGATCTGACAATGCATCCCTGTTCTGCTCAATATCTCTGATAAACAAACTGTCCGCACGCTTTGTAACGTACTTTGAAATAAAATCGTTTAAATAAAACATACCATCATCACCTCATTCCAATCATCTGATTCTCTTTGCAGGATTTCCCACATAGAGCCCATTTTCCCCGCAATCCTTAACCACTACGCTTCCTGCGCCTATCACACAGCCGCTTCCGATGGTTACGCCGGGACACACCGTAACCCCTCCCCCGATCCATACGCCGTCGCCTATCATGATCGGTCTTCCTTCGACCCGTCCGCTGCGCTTCTGTGCGTTGGAACAATCATGATTTGTCGTAAAAAATTTACATGAATAACCGATTCCCACATAATTTCCAATTATAACGGGAGCATGACAGGAATCAATCATACAATTCCTGTTGATATAGCTGTAATCTCCCATTCTCAATTTCGAGCCAGATATATAAATTCCGCTGTGTATTGCACTTCCCTTTCCCGTCTCGATACCAAGTATCTTCAGAAAAAGCCTGCGTGTTCTCCATCCCACGATCCGACTCGACAATATTCCATTTACAAATACTTCCCACAAGTATTTTTTCAATTGCTTATTCCATCCACCCATCAGGGGCCTTTCTATATGCTCAATCTACTTCTTAACTTCGTGAAAGAACGTCTCCGCTGTATACCTTAAAATATCCCGTCCTGTCAGCCACAATACAGCAAAGTATACGCATGCTCCCATCACGGTATAGACAATTAACTTTAATAAATTACTATGAATTGTCATTCGCGATCCAAAAAAAAGCAGGCAGACAGACATTCCCGCCGCCGCCGCCAGTATCTTTATCAAATCAACTGCCATCTTTTTATAAACTGCCTTGTCTTCCCTTAAAACAATTTTTATCATCAACAGGGAACATACAGTGATACTTGAAATGGAAGCCGCCAGCGCCAAACCTCCCGCTCCCAGAAAACGGGAAAGAACCACATTCAGTACAATATTGACGAACACCCCAATCCCTGTATTCACCATAGGCGTTTTCGTATCGCCGGATGAAAAAAAATATTTTGACAATATCTCCCTGACTGCGATAAAAACAATTCCAATTACAGCATATTGAAAAACCGCCGCCGTTTGGTTCAGCGCAGTTTCATCGAACGCCCCCCTTGCAAACACTACGGCGATGATTTCCCTCTTTAAAAGCATGGCTCCAACCGTAACTGGTATTAACAGAACCAGCAAAACGGTAATATACTGCGTCAGTACACTGCTTCTTTCCCTGAATTGTCCCTTTACATAACAGGAAGAAAACGTTTGAAAAGCCACTGTGGCGAGCGCGCTGAGAATCAATGAAGACAGCACTACCGTCAATTTATTGGAGTAATTAAGCGATGTAATACTGCCCGTATCCAGCCCGGAAGCAATCGCGCGATCCACGATACGGTTTATTTCCGCCGCGCCCACGCCAACCGTCACAGGAATCACCTGATACAACACTCTCCAAATATCCTGCCTTAAATCGGATAACCTGACAGGCCCCAGGAGTATCCTGACTCTGGGCGCGAGCATAAAAATCATATTGAGCGCGATCCCCGCCACGGTCCCAGCCACAGCCGCGCCGGTACTGTATTTCCGGCCAAACACCGCCATACATACGATAACCGAGCCGTTCTGGAGCAGAGCGGCCGTCACAGGATATATAAAGTTCTTCTCTGCATGGTATACAATTGTGATCAGATTTGTCAGGGCTGTTAAGATAATAGTGGGAAACAAAACTCTTGTATATACAACCGTCAGATCAAAGATTTCTCCCACAAAATATGGCGCAAACAAGCGGACAATACGCTCCGCAAACACCTCGGCTATCAGAGTCAGACCTATGCACAGGATTCCAAATACTGCCATAAATGATTTCAAAAAAACTTCTGCGCAATCCCCGCCTTTATTTTCCTTCTTATCGATATATACAGGCAAAATCACCGTATTGATCGCCGTCGTCACAACCGCAAACAGTGTGACCGGAATCTGGCTCGCCATTACATAAGCGTCCGCCTCAAACTCCGTGCCATAGCAATATGCAAAAATGATTTCTCTTACAAAGGACAAAAACTGTGAAAAAAAGGTCATAAAAACCAGTCCGCCGATTGTACCTTTCAATCTTTTTATACTCATCTCAGAAACCTGCCGATCAGATTTCGTATCCTGTACACAATCTGATACATAAATTTCCATTTTGTAAAAAATACGCTGTCCGTCATCCTTTTATAGTCGTTTGTAAAACGCGCATAGCTTTTCGGTTTGTCAAAATTTGAAATCATCCAGCGGTTTATATCAAAAATCTCCTCTGCCCTGCAAGGAACCGTGGTTATATCTGAAGAATTCAAAATCCTTTTTCCCTGCTCCGTATTGATCAAAACGGCCGAAATTCCGGCTTTTACTTTCTCCTCCGGATAGTATTTCTCTATCCCCCAGAAGTCTCCAAGGCTTATATCCGCCCCCCGTTTTAAACTTCTGCGCGCGCATTGAAAACAGCTCTGCCTCAGTGAATCATGATACCCGAACATCAGATGATAGATATCCTTTTCATGAGCATGAAAAATCGTCTTTTTTTCAAGGCATATCTCATAAGAAGGGCAATCCCACCCCCTTCTCTTGGAACGAAACTCAAATTTCCTCATTTTTCCATATTTCTTTTCCAGGTATCTTAAATATTTCTTAAATATCCCGACTCTTGGCGCTCCGTGGCAGAACACTTCACAGCAGGTCAGATTGTCATATTTTTTTCCTAAAAACCGTTTGAGCGCGCTGATCTCACACGGAACACCGGAGAATAACACCTCCACCTGCTCTTCCAGACAAGCCTGTACCCCGGGAAATACCTTTGCTGCATTTGATTCCAGATATTTACTCCCCCGGATTCTTTGTAATTCGCACTCACTCCCGGCAATGATGTGCGTGAGCTCCCCGTCGGAGTTAAAGGCAGCTCCCGCAACGACGCCTCCCCTTTTAATAAACATCTGCGCAATTGCGTAAAACACACCGCCGGATGTCGATTGGAAACGGAGCTTTGGATCATTCGCATATCCGTAACAGCAATCCAGAATGTCAGACCATTCCTCATCCACCTGTACAGCGATGCATTTCCTTTCACATAAACCGCACGAGCTGCACGGCCGGCCCGTTATCCTGGGCCTGTATTCCCCATTCGGATCAATCGCAAGCTCCAGACAATGACTGGGACATACCAGGGCGCAAACTCCGCATCCCGTACATCCCGGATGATTCAAATCAACCATTATCCACCTCAGCTATCCGTTTTAAATACCGCATGGAATCCCCCTTAAGCAGAACCAGCCTCTGGTTGATTTCCGTATAGTCAATACCTGTTCTCTGCCAGCGGCCGCCCATTTCATCAAGCTTTACATAACGGCGCTCCATATCAAAAATATTATAGAGGTTTTCAATCCGTATATTTCTGGACGATCGTCGTATATTATAAAATTCTTTATTGAAAATAATGGAAAAGGCCGTTGCGTGGAACGAATCTGTCACGATTATTTCAGCATCCTTAATAAGCCGCACAAATTCCTCCGGCTTTACCCCATACGATGTTTCGGCGCCCTTGATATAGTCAACCGGATGCAGGTTCAATACCCTCATCTTTAATCCGGTCCGGCTTTGGAGCGTTTCCACTATCTGCCTGTCTTCCCGGGCGTGAGAAATAAAATATACAAACATATATCGCTGACCGCCGCCTTCCTCACCCTCTACTAAAGACTCCCACCTTTCACGCCTGGGCAAAAATACAGGATCCACTACGTTGACTACAGATCGCTTTAGTAAATCCCCCAGCCATTTCGCGGTATCCTTTTCGCGAACCGAAATCGCCTCAAAATGTTTAGTGCGCTCCTTAAGCAGCGCTTCCTGCGCTTCTGTCATCCGCTCCGCAATACTTACGCCGTAGGCAAAACAGGGAACAGCAGGAAACTTCTGTCCAAAGCACAAAAAATATACGTCATCATCAAACAGATTTAAATTCCAAACCTGATCGCTGCCGCATATCATTGCCGAATAACCGTCATCCGGTAAAATATCCTCTTTTCTCCTTATGACAGCGCCCTCAATCTCCAGCCGTTCCCTTTTAAAACGATCAAAATACTCAATGACCGTTTCTCTGTGCTTCCTGTATCTGAACGAAAAGCATATCAGGATATTGTATAGTAAGCTTTTGACACCGGAAACCTTCCTGTACAGTTTACGGCCAGCCACATATTCGTCCCCGCAATAATTAATAATTTTTGCCCTGGCTCCCAGATCCTCCAGCGCTGTTTTCAAAGCATATGCCTGCAGGACAGCTCCGTAATTGACAGCGTTGCAGGTCGTTATGATTCCTGTCTGCCCCATGCCCTCTTCCTCCAAATACAAAACGAATATTCCAATAATTTCGATTGCGTTTGTCATCCACAACCTCAAAAACAATCCAGCTAAAGACAAACCATGCGTTAAAAAGAATGGTCTGCGTAAAGGAAGAAATCAGTATCACAAACAGCATAAGCCTTGCCTCTCCCCTGGCAGTTTTTAAGTTCTCCCGAAATACGTTGATATAAAAAATAAAGCCAAATATTCCAAAGCTGACTAAAACATTTGACATGGTTGTAATATAAGCAAACAGCGTGTCTTTCGTTAATTTCATCCAGAAAAAAGAGAAACCGCCGTTTAACAAATATTCTCTTAGATTTCCAAATCCGATTCCAGTTATTTTGTCCAGAAGCGGCATGGCAAAATATATCTGAAAGCCTTTTGTAAGGCGGATATCATATCCAAAAATATTAATGGATAATATTTTATCGATAATAAAACGGGATGCAGGCAAACAGCCCAAAATGAAAAGGCCGGCCAGTCCAAGCGTCATAAAGATGATCGCCCTGGCCATTCTCTTCGCAACATTTCGTTCATACAGAACCAAATAATACATCCACACAAAAGCCATCAGAATAATTCCCTGGGATGAGGTCGAAGCAATCATAGTTATAGAAAAAAAGACAGCGCTTTTATATCGCTTTCTAAAGATCAGCATAATCAACAGGGGCAG
Organism: Otoolea muris; assembly: GCF_943193115.1. NCBI lineage: Bacteria > Bacillati > Bacillota > Clostridia > Lachnospirales > Lachnospiraceae > Otoolea > Otoolea muris. The sequence continues at coordinate 73,765 of NZ_CALPCY010000015.1, read as the reverse complement.
CACATAGCTGCAGTATCCCTGCGGCTCCGTAAACAAACCGGATACACGGTTTGATTCTTTAAGCCAAAAATGCTGTTCCGACTCTGCCACAGGCAGAATCTGTATACTGCTCTGTAATATTCCAAATAGATTGGCTTTAACAAACTGATACAATACGATGCAGCCCATCATGAGGCCAATGGCAGAATATACCCTCATAAAATGATTCTTATCTATCTGTCCCATAACGGCGAGCAGAAAAAGGCATATAAACATAAATAAATATGTATTTCGATTTATACTAAATGTATTGGTAACCCCATACATCACTGCCTGCTGCAGGATCGCAAAGGAGATAAATAAAAGCATCGGTTTATTGAGGCATATTGTCCTTTGAAATAACATAAAAAAAGCACTGTACAACAGCGCTAAAACCAATCCATATGACATGAGCGGTAAATCATACTGGGCAAGGATCGAAAATGCTGCTAACAATATCCCTCCTGCCAGGCTTTTCCGTGCAGAAGGCTGATGGATTTCCTCTCTACTATACTCATACAACATACTGTCTTGTTAATCCTTTCCCGATAAAATCTCCTGATAGACCTTCTCATAATTGGAAGCAACTGCTTCCATCGAAAACTGTTTCCCCCATTTCCGTATCACATCCGGCCTCCACTTACGTGACATAGCTCTGCGAATCCCATCTGCCACACTCTCATCTGTACGCTCCTGTATCAACTCCATCACATCCGGATGATACAGATCCTCAACGGCGTCCAGATCTCCAAAGGTCAGAGTAGGAATCCCGAGCGTAAATCCTTCAATCATTGATAACCCAAACCCTTCTTCTTTGCTGACTACAACATTCATATCCGCAACTTCCCAGAAATTCCTTAGCTTTTCTCTTGGAACAAAACCGCAATACCGCACATGGCCGGCGCATCCTGCTGCCCTGATTGCTTCCTCCATGTTTATATGATCTGAATCCGCGCCGGCAAAATAAATCTGAATGGATTCCTGTTCCTCCCTTGTAAGCAGGCAAAATGCCCGGAGTAACTGCAGTTGGTTTTTTCGGATGCTCAAAGAGCCAATACACAGCAAGGTAAACAGACGCTTTTTTCTCTTCATTTCCGAATAATCCGGTTCAAAACCTGTGCCGTTCAATACAATTTTTATGTTATTAACCGGAATTTTATAATCCTTAAATATTTTCCTTTTGATACCTGTGCTCACTACAGTCACAACACGGTTATCATCTAACAGCCTTTCCAGTTCTTTAAACTCATACTTTTTTTCAGCATCCGGCAGCCTGACAGAATGATTCAGGCCGTTTAAGCCATGTAAAGTAACCACGTAATTCGTCTTCATTTCCTCACAGGCTTCTATAAACGGCTTAGTCTGATACGTCAATCCATGTATATGGATCAAATCAGGTGAAATTTCTCTGAGGCAGTATATCATATACCCTTTATTCAGAAAATAATATAAGTATCTCAGCCTCGTTGAGCACGGCGCCTGTGTAAACAGCATATGAATCAATCCTTCACACAGATCCCTGATTCTTATATTCTTTAAAATATCAGTAATTCGGTGTCTTACTGCCGTATACCCGTCATAATAGCCCCCGCTTATCTGATGGGTAAGCAAAAATACCTCGTTTTCCCTGGATACCTCTTTCATGATATCCCTGACCATATATCCAAATCCGGATGATGTTTTTGAAAATTCTTTGTATCGCGCATCATATATATAGGGCGCTGCAAACATGATCTTCATAAAGCTCCCCACCCTTCAGCGTCACCGATCATCCTCAATTTTTCTTTCAGCTCATCCACCGTTTCCGGTATCATAACCCTGTCAGGCTGCTGATAGCATCTCTTCAGACTTTCCACCCCGTGCAGGAATTGTGCGTTAAATTCTATATATGTATCAAATTTCATTATTTTATACAAAAAAATAATATACGGTTCCTCGTCCAAAATATATTTAGGCGAAAAACAGGCTGTCGAAAACATGGAAATCAGTACCTTGCCGCCTGCATGACAGGCATTCAACATTATCTCAAATGGGATCTTTGAACAATAAGTTGTCAGTTCGGAAGAATACAGCATCCCTCCTCCCGATTGAGGGTGCAGCTTTACCAGCATATTGTCCTTCCCAACAATACCCGCAGCTATATCCGCCAGCTCTGAATGCATTCTGCGTATCTCCGGCCGCTCAATGTTCTGATCAAAAAAGAGCACGTTCCTGGCAAACAATGATATATCTTCATAACTGCCACAGAATAACTCCATCAAAAAAACATCCATTTCATCACTGCTTTTGTCAATCTGCTTCACGGGAATACCCCTGTATTTTCCGCAATTCACCTGGCCCGGCCTCCTAGCATATACTCCCCTGCATTCATCCGCAATCAGACTTCCAAATATGATATATGAAACTGCTTTTCTTATGAATGACGGACGCACACTTAAAAATTCGTATGTATATGTCCCCTCATCATAAAATATTAGCGAAGCGCCTTTTTTCTTAAAATAATAGTAAATACATTGATCCGGGTAGGCGGCATAACCAATAAAAACATTTCGGTATACCATATCACGGTTTGGGATGTTGTCACAAAGCTTCTTTGTCCTGAAATAAATACTGATCTTTTTTAACAAACTCAATACATATTGGGATCTGCTGTGGGAAAAATTAGAAAATTTGTCGCTTATCTCATCCCATGCATATATCTGATGAAAAATCTTCTTTTTTTCCAGCGCCTCTATATTACAGATTTGCACCAAATTGTTATTCGTTAAAATAACATCCGCTTTTACCTGCCTCTGAGATGCCAATATGACTGCATTCATTAGCTGATATGGCGTACTGCACGTATACAAGTCCATAATAACCACCCTCTTACTTAAAGCAGGCTCTTACAATACGGATTACCTTCTCCTGCTGCTCTGCCGTCATCTTAATATCAGATGGGAGGCACAGACCCCTTTCAAAAATATCCGCTCCCACGTCCACAGGATTCCTGCGCTTTATATAGGCATCTGTCCCCGCTCTTCCATTCCCCTCAGCCGTTATAAACGGATTCATCCTGTATATTGGCTGCATATGCATCGGCTTCCAAATCGGCCGTCCTTCCGCGCGATACCCTGCCAGCGCTTCTAATATCTCTGTCGGACAGCTTTTTCCCGGCTCTCCCTTAAACAGTACATCCCGTTCTCCCCTTACCTGCCTGCACATGGCGTCCGGCTCAATCAACAGGCAGCTCAGCCAGAAGTTAGGCGTCTCCACACCCTCCAGATACGGGTTCATACGAACCGGCAATTCTTTGAACCCTTCTTTATATGTTTCATAAATACGTCTTTTCAGCCTGATATGTTCGTCCAGATGGGTAAGCTGTCCCCGAACCACTCCGGCTATCAAATTACTCATACGGTAATTGTATCCAAGCTCCTCATGCTGGTACCACATGGCGTCCTCACGGCTCTGGGTAGACCATTTTCTTACTTTTTCGGCCGCTTCTCTGTCGTCAGTCAACAGCATTCCTCCGCTGCTTCCGGTACAGATTTTATTCCCGTTGTAGCTTATGCAATTATATTGTCCAAATGTGCCGCTCCTGCGCCCTCTGTAGACGGCTCCCAGAGACTCAGCCGCATCCTCGATCAGGTATGCGCCATGTTCATCGCAAATATCCCTTATCTCGTCCAGCTTCGCCGGAGTCCCATAAAGATCAGCAGCCATAACAGCCTTAACTCCCGGGTAAATTGTAAACGCCTTTCTAAGAGCCTCTGGATCCATATTCCAGGTATCGCGTTCCGAATCAATAAACACAGGAATACCGCCTTCATACACAATCGGATTGACGGTCGCGCTGAACGTCAAATCCGAACAAAATACCCGGTCTTTGGCCTTTATGCCAGCCAGCTTGACCGCTAAATGCAAGGCCGCTGTTCCCGCTGACAGCGATACTGCATACTTACATCCCATATACCCGGCAATCATTCGCTCTATTTCATTGATATTTTCGCCGACTGTAGTCATCCAGTTGCCTTCAAATGCTTCTTCGATATAGTTCCTCTCATCCCCATGCATGGTTGGAGACGCCAAACACACCTTTGACTCAAAAGGTTCAAAATCTAAGTCATCCCTTTTAAACATTCGCCTTATCCTCCCTGGCCCGGATAAACCGGAAATTTTTTTCGTTGTACCCATTTGCCGATAACAAACCGGTAAGCGTCCCTGTCCCATAGCTCACATGTAAAATAAAAAACAAAAAGGGGAGCGCCAAAAACAGAACGGATCTCTTTTCCTCCTTTACACAAGCCGCTGCCGTCATCAAAAGCGTAACCAGCGCATAGCATCCCCACATAACGGCTGCTGTCTGCCAGACTCCAAAAAAAGCCAGCGCAGTGGTCGCCATGACTGCAGAAACAAAAAGGAATGGGATCATGTGATACCACGAAATGCATCCCGGGCATACTTTTACCGTTTTTCCAATCCAATACCCGTTCCTGTTCTTCTGGGCGCTCAGCTTTTTGAAACTGGGCCTTGTCTCCCTGTACGATACAATATCCGGATTATAGTAAAACCTGTATCCTTCTTTCCGCATCCTGTAATGCATTTCATTATCTTCTGTCCTGTGAAGCTGTTCATTAAAAGCTCCTGTCTTTTCAAATACCTCGCGGCGGTATGCCCCAAATGCTAATGTACCTACAAATCCCGGTTTGTCCTGATGCCTGAATGCCGCAATACTTCCCCCAAACATCGAATTTTCTGCTGCATTCAGGACAGCGCTCCACGGTGTCTCATCCGGAATATAGTTTTTCACCTTTCCGCCGCAGATATCATAGCCGCTGAGAATGCACCGTATATTCTTTTCTATAAAATCCGGGGGAACCGACGCATGAGCGTCTAAACGTATGATGACATCGCCCCTGGCCTCTGATAAAGCGACATTCCATCCGCCTGCCTGAATTTTCTTAGGGTTATCCAGACATACGACCCGCTTAAAATCACTTGAAGAGGCAAATTCCTGCATCACAAGCCTGGTTTTATCTGTACTCATCCCGTCAACCAGAATGACTTCTGTTTTCTTATGATCATAGCGCTGAGCCTCCAGATTTTTCAGCAGCACAGGGAGAGACCGCTCCTCATTTAACGCTATGACAATCATTGATACCTCTAAATAATCCAATGCTTCCCCTCTCTGTGTGTTATGTATGCGCCAACTGTGCGCACAGCTACTTAGCCAGCACTGCCGCCACTGTTTTAAGCATGATTCCCGTATCCTTCCAAAAGCTGAAATTCTCGATTGCCCGTAAATTATATTTCATTTTTTCCGGCAGGATCTGCTCAATATAAATCCTATCCGTTTCACCGCCTGCGCCAAGCAGCCTGCTCTCATCCCTGTAACAGATACTTGCCTCTGACGTCACGCCCGCCGGAAGGAGAAGCGTTGCAAACATCTCCTTCTTATAATGTTTTACATATTCAGGCGCTTCCGGGCGCGTTCCGACAAAAGTCATCTCACCTTTCCAGATGTTCATTAGCTGCGGTATCTCATCCAGCCTGTATCTCCGGAGTGTTCTTCCGATGCGTGTAATCCGTCTGTCTCCCCTGACTGTAATCAACCCGCCTTTTTTATCAGCGCTCTGAACCATGGTCCGAAACTTATAAATGCAAAATCTTCTCCCATACTGTGTTATTCTCTCCTGCGTATAAAAAACCGGGCCTTTGGAATCGCATTTGACCATAACCGCCAGACATAAAAAAAGCGGCGCAAAAAGCGCCAGCATAACAGAAGAAACCGTAAAATCAAATATCCGTTTTAACACAAGCTCCGGCTGGCGTCTGCTCAGCAAAAGATAGTAATGCCGGATTTCCTCTGTCCGCATAAACTCCGGCAGTTCCTCCCATTTACATAGTACCATGCGCTCCTCCGGCCAGCTTAAAATAACATTTCCGAAACGCATCCGTTACCCATGCGGCCTGTTCGTCTGATAAACAGGTGTGAAGAGGCAGCGTAACCTCATTTTCAAACTGATGGTATGCGTTCGGATAATCCTGAATGTCAAATCCCAAATTCTTATATGCGGTATGCATGGGAAGCGGTTTGTAATGGACATTGGCCGCCACGCCTATCTCCGCCATCTCTGTGATCAGGCTGTTGCGGAATTCCTGTCCCTTCCCCAAAAGACGGACCATACACAGATGACGGCTGGAATGATAATGATCCGCATCGTGCTTCAGGAGCTCAACCGGCAGATCTGACAGGGCCTGTTCATAGCGTGACAGAATATCCCTTCTCCTCCCCAGCATTTCTGCATAACGCTTTAACTGGGCCATACCGATCCCGGCGGCAATGTCTGTCATATTGCATTTATACGCGAGCGAAACAATATCATATTCCCAGTCTCCCGGTTTTACTTTTGCGAGCGCATCCTTGCTCTGCCCGTGTAAGGACAACAGCATAAACTGATGATACATCCACTCATTATCAACTCCCGGAATCTCTCTCCATACCAATGCGCCGCCTTCTGCTGTCGTCAGATTTTTAACCGCATGAAAAGAAAAGCTCGTAAAATCCGCCGCCTCGCCACAATGTTTCCCCATTCTTGTCGCGCCAAAAGCATGGGCCGCATCGGCAATCACTATAACGCGTCCGAAAGCGCCCTGGAGCTCATTACCTGCGTGAAACTTATGCTTTTTATTTCTGGCAATCTCAAAAATCCGGTCATAATCACACATCACGCCTCCGATGTCCACCGGAATAATTGCCTTCGTTCTCTCCGTAATCGCTGCCTCCAGCTTATCATAATCCATTTCATATGAACCCGGAGCTGTATCGATCAAAACCGGCTTAGCCCCCACATGGTATATCACGCTGGCGCTGGCTGAATACGTATACGCGCTGGTTATCACCTCGTCCCCAGGGCCAATTCCCAGAAAATGAAGCGCCAGCTCCATACAGGCCGTAGCGGAATTTAAGCATACCGCTTTGGGCGCATGGACAAAGGACGCGATTTTTCGCTCAAACTCCTTGGTCTTGGGCCCTGTTGTAATCCATCCAGAGCGAAGTGCCTCCTGAACCTCATAAATCTCTGCCTCCGTGATATCCGGCGGTGAAAATGGAACCTTTAACATGTGAATCCCCCTCCTTAAAAGCAATTTTTTTGTCGTAAAAGCCCAGGCAAACGGAGCTGTTACCTTTTATCCCCTGTTTTATCGATCCCTAACTCTGTTTTTTCCTGTCCGGATCGTAACGCCTCAGGTCAGTCCGGAACATTTACGATTCGGGCAAGCTTAGATCATTATCTCTTTTTGAAACGTCGTATCCCGTCCTCTCTTCTGTCTCCCGCCAGCCGTATCCCCAGAAGCGCGGTCTCCGCCTTCCCTCTCACCATGATTTCAATAATCGCATACCGTTTTCTGAGATTCATCCGAATGATATTTTCCTTAAAATATTTCAGCGGCCCGTCCAGCCGCACAATTTCTCCGGATTCATCCAGCGCAACCAGCGTGTTCTTAACCACATGGCTCTGGCTGCCTTTACATAAAAGCTTCAGCCTTTTCTCTTCCTCCCTCTCCAGCGGAATAATCTCCCCCTCCTTATCTCCCAAAAGCCTTGTAAACTCCGGAATCCCCTTCAGCCCATAAAATATCTCCTCCACGGAATCCGTCTCTAAAAAAACATAGGCCGGAAATAACGTCTCCGTTACTTCCAGCCATTCGCCTCCCAGCCGTTTCATAAGCTGGCGCTTCATAAAAAAGCATCTCTCATACACAGAAGCCGGCAGCGTCTTATGAATCATCGCCACCAGCTCCTGTTCTTTTCCTGTCGTCGTCTGTATGACATACCACATATCCCGATTCTCCTTAGGAACTGTCCCGAAATAACTTCCCATTAGTCCGCAGGATTTTTCTTCGAGAGTGCTGCTCAAAAATCAGGCGCATAGCGGGCTATGTAACTGATTTTTGAGCAGTGCTGTCGGAGAAAAAGACAAGGAATATGGGAAGTTATTTCGAGACAGTTCCTTACTGTTCCCATCCCCGCCGGGCCGCGCCCGGTAAGGAACTGTCACGCTTCGCGATACATACAAACCGCAAAGAAGGCAGTCTGGAGCCGTCTAAACTAAAACAAACAGGGATCATGAATTCTGTTTTTTCGCATGCTTCGCTATATTCACAGCAAACGAACGCTCTGAACCCATCCTTATACCCTATGTCCTTACCTCGCCCTCATATGCCCCACTAGCTTTATGAACGCTGCGTAATTTTTTTAAGCACACAATCACTTTTTACCCAATGTCAATCCCGGCCCACGCCGGCAGGCCGCTTTCTGCCAGCCGCAGATTAAGAACCGCCACCCGTTTATGGAGATCCACCCTCGCTATCAGGTTCTCCCGCCCGGCCAACGGCCCGGAAACGGCAAAAAACCTTCCGTCCCTCACACTCCCGCGCGATAACGCCATATGGCGGCGCTCCCCGCACAGCGCCCGGATCTGCTTTTTTGTCCCTTCTTCCACGGGAATAAGCTGCATCCCGCGCCCGGAAATAAAAGACATCCGTTGGAGGTGAACCACCGCCTCCGGGAGGAGCTCCGGACAACTGCTTTGAAGGAACACATATCCCGGAAACATCCGGCATGTATCCGCATGCCACTGTCCCAGATATTTCTTCATTCTTTCGTAAGAAAACAGGAACGCATCTTCAAGAGCCGGCGCTGGCAAATGCCGTTTGCAGGAGTCCTTCACCCACTCCTCCCGCCCCGGTTCACAGGTGAGCGCGTACCAGCTCACTTAAAACGCCCCTTTCTTTTACAACATAATAAGTATTATGTTGTAGAAAAACTCGGATCATCCGAAAGTCCTTTTCCCGGCTCTTTCCCATGGCCAAACCATTCCCGGCATATGTTATTCAGTTTGATCATCTTTCTCAGGGACATGGAAATACGATGGGATAATGGGACATGATAAAAAGAACTGCCTGCCCGTTTCAGAATCTATTTTTGGCTTTTCTTCCTTTTAATTAAGATTTTTGTAAAAAATTCCGGTTGAAAGCCCCTAAAACATGTGGTAAGATGGTTACAGCCTTGAGTGGCATGTGAGATTTGTACAACATAATACTTATTATGTTGTATTTTTTATGCACACGGACGCCCATAGGAACTATGTCAGCCAGAGCTGACGGGCGCGCGGGCAGGGGGCGAAATCTCTCCTGCCCGATTGTACAGGCCCGCATGAGGAGGTTTGCAGCCCTCCTCAGAGCACCAGCCCCAGGGCTTCGATCTTCCTCCTGCATTCCCTCACCGACGCGGCGGTATAAATCCGCGTCGTCTCAATGCTGCTGTGTCCCATGATGTCAGCCAGCCTCACCACATCTTTTTGAGCCGCATAAAAGGTTCTCGCAAACAGGTGGCGCAGATTATGGGGAAATATCTTACTCCAGGAAACCTCCGCCTTTTCGCAGAGCGCTTTCATTTCCCGCCAAAGGTTGCTCCTGTTGATTCCTTTTCCGGAGCGCGTGGTAAAAACCTCGCCTGCTTTGATCCGCCTCTTTTTCATATACCCCATAAGCTGCTTCTGGAGCTTTTTTCCCATAAAAACCGTCCTGTTTTTCCCTTTGTTCCAAATGCGGATCCGCCCGGCGCGGACGGCTTCCGCGGTCACGGCCTTAAGCTCGCTGATCCGAAGCCCCAGGCCGCACAGCGTCTGGATCGCCAGGGAGAGCCGTTCCTTCCCGCATTTTCCGGCTGTGTTCACAAGACGGTAATATTCCTCCCTCGAAAGCTCCTTCTCCTCCTCGCAGAACATCTGCCGCTGTATTTTCATCAGCTTCACCCGCAAATCGTTCCAGCCCATGCAGGAAAAAAAACTGTTGAGCGCGGCCAGCATGGAATTGACGCTCTGGGGCTGATAGTCCCGGATCAGAAATGCCTTGAATCCCAGCGCATCCTCCTTTGAGAGCGGTTCCGCGCAGGAATGCGGATTTTGCCCTAAGCGGTACCGCATAAAGCTGCGGATATCGTGCAGATATTTGGAAATTGTCGCGGGGGCGCGTTCCATTTCTTTTAAATATTTCTCAAATTTTTTAACTTCCTCTTCTCTCAGCAGCCTGATTTCGTCCATGAATCTTCTCTCCTTCCTGTCATGTTTCAAAAATTTCAGGCAGACAAAACGCCAAAAAGCAGGAAAACGATCGGGTCCTCCGTCATTTTCCTGCTTCTTCTTTACTCTGTGAGTATGATTGATAATTTGTATTCATTTTATAAATCGCCTGATTTGAAGGCGTTGTACCCTTCATAAAAATAGCTTGCGTCTATGCCCTTCATATAAATTTCTCTGTCATTGATTTTATCGGTCAGCGCATTTTTAAGAAGAACCTTAATTTCAACATCCCTGATCGGGCTTCTCTCCATGGCAAGAAGATAATCTTCCTTATCAACTCTCCCCCAGTCTACTACAAGCTTTAATTCTTTTTTCAAAATAAAATCAAGCCATATACGGGCGCTTCTCCCATTCCCCTCCCTGAAAGGATGAGCAATATTCATTTCCACATATTTTTCTACAATTTCATCATAGGTTGACTGTGGCATCTGATCAATATGCCGCAAAGCGGCTTCCAGATACATGACAGGAGCGAACCTGAAATTCCCTTTTGCGAGATTCACATCTCTGAGTTTTCCCGCAAAATCATAAATATCCTCAAAAAGGTACTTATGAATTTTTGCAAGTCCTGAAAATGTACCCGCTTCCCAATCATCCAAAAGGCTTTTTTCATATAGCTCGACAGCCTTTTTTTTACTTAACTGTTCTTCCGCCCTTGCAAGCTCCGCGGATTCAGTGATATTTAATTTATTTTTCAATGTCATGCCTGTTCTCTCCTGTGCGCCGGCGGCGTCCCAAAATCCTGCATCCCTCTCCGGCCTCCGTATGGCCTTTTGTGATTTCTCCTCTATCATAACACAAACCAGTGAAATGATCCATCGCCGCGCCTCACATCCCCTGCCGGATTTTCCATGCTATATCCGGCGCGGCGCACTGCAGATACTCCGACAACCGCCTGTCATTATCATAGTAATGTTCCACCAGGCGCAGTATCATACCCGCAATGCGCTCCTCTGCCTCTCTGCCCGGCATTTTTCCCAAAACCGTTCTGATACGCTCTGTCTCCTCCGGACGGAATCCTCCAGAGCTTACCGGCCTGCCGGCAAGCCTGTGCATGATGATATTTTGAAGGATGATACTGCTGATATTTTCAAAGAGAAGACGATAGTCATGGCAGTACATCTGAAGGGTCTCTATGACGTATTCGCGGGCAAATTTTTTTAAAAAACGCTGCTCCAGTTCCACGCGCCTGACGTACTCCAAAACCGCGCCGATGCCGCACAATGTCCCTGTATTTCCAAGAACCGGATAATCAAAGGTCAGAAGCGTCTCCTGCGGGGCATATATAAAATCGTATTTTGACAGAAACCGGGGAATTTCCCTGGCAACCGTCCGCCGCAGGCATTCGCAGTTATAATCCTCGAAGTCAGGTATGAGCCGGTTGTAAACCTCCCGGAGTTCCCTGACTTTTTCTTCCACGATATTCCGGCCGGACAGATACGCGTCCTTAGCGGAAATATCCTTTATCCAAAGCGCGGCGCCGTCACAGCAGTCATGGTTTTGTCCGTTTATGCCTTCATTTATGCAATACAGAACCGCGTCCATCAGCCTCTGGGCCGTTTCATATGTCACAGAGGTATGCTCATATCCGGAATACCGGGATGCAAGTTCGGCTGCGAGCGGGATGAGCTCCTCTAACGGATAATCCATATGCTCCATTTCAATCACCTCCAGGCCAGTTCTCTCAGGACTTCCAGATATAATTCCCTGTCCCAGCGCGTTACAATGTCGAATTTTTCAAATTCTCCCCTTCCCCCTGTCCCCGTATACCCCGAATAGCCTGCCCGGATCGCCTGGGCAAACAGATCCAGACACGTCCCCTCCAGATAATCAAAATCCCCGCAGCACGCGCCGTCAAACTGCTCCCGCATATATTCCAGGAGCTCGTCATCCGTAATCTCGTCCAACATTTCATTTTTGTACAGATAAAAAATATTCTGGAGACGGATCAGCGCGTCGCGATAATTTTCCTGCATGATATAGGGCGAATCACAGAATGCATAGATAACCGCAGGCAGTATACTCTGCCCAAACTCCACCCTGCGCTCCCGTTTCAGCGCGTCCGCCCGTTCCTGCGCTAAAACTTGTGCGTCCTCCCTGCTCAATACAAGGCCGTATGCTTCCGTATAGCGGTTTGTTTCCAAGAATCTGCGCTGTCTGCGTCTGCTTTGCCATCAGCTCTAACCAGTTTTTCTCTTCCATAAGCCCTCACCTCCTGGAAGACTGGTTACTTTTCACGGGATGGGGAAACTAACTGAATAATTAACTTGAGCGCTGTGATTTCGTAGTGAGACCATAGCGCTTTTTGAATTGAATGTGCCAAATATAAAGCGAACGGACATCTTATATACTTGACATCAAAGAAGCTAACTGATGAAAAAGATGGATAATATATGATTATCCAATATTATAGAACACAGAATAGAGGAGACTAAAACAATGGCTTTGAAAGGACAACTTCAAAATAGTATAACAGATAGTTCGTCTATCTACGAGCGAAAGCTCTATTTGTCCCCGTACATGGACGAATTAATAAAAAGAACACATAGCGCGGCTCTTCAAAAACAATTTATCCCACAGCTTTCGTCGTACGATTTTCAGTTTTCAGATGATTATCTGCGTGAAGATGAATATATGCCTATTCCCAATCTTATTCACAGGTATGAAAGCAAGGCTCTCATAATAGCAACAAATCAATGTGCATGTTATTGCCAGTTCTGCACAAGACAGCGTATTACCCGTAAAGATGATAACAGTCCTGATAATTTTAAAAACATACTGAACTACATAAGAAAACACTCTGAGATAATGGACGTTCTGATAACAGGCGGCGACCCATTCATTTTGAGTACCAGAAAAATTATCAATCTGTTAAAAGAAATAGAAAAAATAAACAGTGTAAAAATCATAAGAATTGGAACCAGAATTCCTGTCACTCTCCCTCAAAGAATTAATGAAGAATTAATTGGGGCTTTAAAAACAGTTAATCATTTGTACATAAACATACACGTAAATCACCCTGACGAGCTCACTTCAGAAAGTAAAAATGCTATTTTATCACTGGCGAATGCCGGGATTCCATTGGGAAGTCAGTCAGTTTTATTAAAAGGTATTAATGATGATTATGATGTTTTAAAGAAACTATTTCTTCAATTAATTCAGCTAAAAGTAAAGCCATATTATTTGTACCAGTGTGATAAAGTCCATGGATGCGAAAATTTTATGGTCGATATCCGAAAAGGTATTAGCATGATTAATAAATTATGCAATCAAATCAGTGGTTTTGCTGTTCCAAAGTTTGTTGTGGATACACCTGAAATGGGAAAAATGGTATTAGCGCCAGGTTCTATAGTTAAAACAGACGGAGATATTTTTTACCTTTCTAACAGAAACGGGCTGTGTTCTTATAAAAATATAAAATAAATCACAAAAAACTACGACAGGAGGATTTATGAGAAAAAAATTATGTATTGGAATTGCTTATGATGTGAAAGAGGATTATAGCATATCTGCAGAAGGCTTTCTGCATTGTGATTTTAGTATGTTGTTTGAAATTAAAATGATAAAGGAACTTCTTGAAGAACGGGGACATTCTGTATATCTATTAGGCAATTATCAAAAGATAAATAAAATGTTATTGGACGGAGAATTTCCGAAAATAGATATCGTCATGAACACTGCGGAAGGAATACTCAGTCGAAACAGAGAAGGCTGGCTTCCTTCTTTGTTTGAAATAAATAATATTCCCTATTCAGGTTCAGATGCATATGCATTAAATCTCACACTGAATAAATTACATACAAAAATCATAGCGGAATATCTGAATATTCCAACACCTTCATACTGCAAGATAGATTGCATTGATGATATTAAAATAGCAGTCAGATCTGTAAAAGGCCCATGGATATTAAAGCCTAATTATGAAGGAAGCAGCTCTGGTGTAATGTTTGTAAATTCAGAGGAAGAGCTGAAGCAGACTTTTCAGAAATTAAGCGCTGAATATCAGCAGCCGTTATTGTGTGAGACTTATATTGAAGGAAGAGAATTTACAGTTGCTCTGTTGTATGATGGCAAAAATACAAAAACACTCGGTACAGTTGAAATTATCCGAAAGGGGGAATCACAGATTGGCATTTTTAGTGCGGAAGATAAATATTCCGATACTTGTACCAAAATCCCGGCTGTACTTCCTGGGAAAATTATAGAAGATATGCAAGAGAGCGCCCAAAAACTTCATCAATTTTTAGGATGTAAAGACTATAGCCGTACAGATTATCGCGTAGATATGAACGGACAGTATTATTTTCTGGAAATCACTCCACTTCCGAATGTAGACTATGAAAGCGGATTTGCAAAATGCTGCGAATATAGTAAATATAATCTTGGAAAAGTGCTAGAAGAAATACTCTATAATGCTTTGAAACGCTATAAAAACGGGCAGGACCGATAAATGGTCCTGCTGTTTAAAGGCTTTCATAAAAACGAAGTGTTGTAAAATAAAATCCATTCTCCACACACTTTTTATATACCCTTTTAGGAGCTGTTCCTGCCATGTTACGGGTTTTAAGACCCATTACCTTTTTGGTTCTAAAAGCTAACGCCTTATATATATACTTAAAGCGTGGCTCCATATAGTCCAGTTTGGAACATACATTCAGCTTTTGCAGACATTTTTTGTGATCTTTCATATGAAAATAATAAAATGCCCAATTTAGATTTTGATATATAGCATAAGTGGGGATATGTTGCGGCTCCTGTAGCTTAATTAACTCATCGATCCGCTCCAACTGCTTCAATGCTTCGCCAGGCTTACCAAGAACATTCATACAGTTTAGGACGTTTGTCCGGATAGTAATTTCCGAATAAGGCTCCATTTCGTACTGCAACGCCTGTTCAAAAATAGTAATAGCAGATTCATAATCGCTATCCAAAACCATTTTTAATATTCCCTTTGTATTTAATGGATAATAAACAGCAAGGCTTCCAAAAGAATCAAACAAATCGATAGATTCATTTATCGGCTTAGAGACATTTGCTAATTTGTCAATATATAAATTATCCGTAGCAATATTGTGAAGAACTTCTGCCAAATATTTTATGGAATGCCGTTCCCGAAAAAACGCCTCTGCTCTTTCTTCCATGCTGATTGCAATTTCCTCGGGAAAAATCATACTTGCCATGCGGAGCAAAACATAATACTCCTGTTCATATTTATTATTTTTGTAAAAATCTATTGCCTTTATATAATACTTTTCCTGGCTTTTTGCATCGCCTGTTACATCACAGGCAGATGCCAGCAGAGATACTATTTTTATATACGAGTAATTACAGACATTTTCTTTTTCAAAATCTTTTTTCATGCGGTTTAGAATCTTTAATGCGCCTTCTACCTCGCCGCTCATATACAGGCAGTAAGACTGCTGGTAAAGAAGTTCTACTACCTGTTCTGAAAATTTGCCAATGTCAAAATAGCTTAAACATTCTTCATAAGCCCTGCATGCTTTCGGAAAGTTCCCCATATTTCTATAACAATCAGCCTCTGCTTTAAAAATATCATATTCTAAAGAGTCCAAATGCAGCTTATCCAAATCCACATATTCCAGCATATATTTAATGTTCTGAATTGCATCCAGCTCATGTATATAGTCCGATATTCTTTCATATTTTGCAACTAATTCAACATAGTAAATTATTGCAGTATCATAATTTTGCGCATATTTATAATGCTTCGCAATCGGATATAATGCAGTAATTTCGCGGTCAATTGCTTTTATACCCTTGCGCCGCTGTTCCTTTTTCAATAGCTTTTTATAATAATTTGCCAGAACTTCGTGCCACTCCTTTTGTAGTTCTGGTGATATACTGTCTTTTATAAAATGATATACATCATCATTTTCAAAAGAGTAAGATATATCGTCCGGATGAATAATCAACTGAGAGATCTTTCCTATTTTTTGCAACATATCGTCTGCATTAATAATTTGAAATGGTTTAGAGAGCAGCTCAACATTAAAGACATTTCCTATAATAGATGATTTTGAAAGCACTTCTTTGAGCGTATTATCAAGCCGATTATAGCGCTGCAAAATAAAATCTTTTAAAACGTCTGTCAAAATGCTGGAAGGTAGCTTATCACATATGTATTTCCCCTTTTCAAACCGGATATAATGTTCGCCCTTCAAAAAGTTTATTGCTATATTCAAATACATAATATTTCCAAATGAAGAATCCAAAATATATGCAAGATTATCATTAGATATCTCTATGTCGCCCAAAATATCAAAAAAATAACATTTTAATTCATCAAACAATAGTCTTTTAAAACATATGAAATCCGTATGGCCTGGAGACAGTTTATAAAATGGAATAAGCAAATTTGTATCTTTCTCAATATCAAATTCAAATATAATAAAGGTCTGGCAATGTGGGAACCGACTCAATAACATTTCTGTTGTTTCAAGAAGAAACGTGGATGTCTGAGAATCCAAATATTGAAACTGTTCAACGTAAATGATCATTGGCTCCTTTTTACAAATAGCAAAAAATTCTCTTTTTGTTTGTTCTTCAAAACTTAGATCGGAATCCAGGGACAGACAATCTATATCCAACTGCAACGCATGTAATACTGGTTCAAGTTGGAATCGATTTTCTGTATCAGGAGAAATTTTTATTATTTTTTTCTTGTTTTGTAAAAAATATTGGGTGCAGCTCCGCTTTCCCAATCCTTTTTCTCCATAAACAACAACTACATGCGATTTAGTCTGAAGCTTATAAATGTTTTCCATAGCTTCCAACTTCTCCACATTAATTTTAATATTATAATTTGCAGGAAGAGGTTCAGGGATTTCTTTTTTCTTATAAGCCTCTGTTACATGTTTGGCACCCTTTACCTTTTCAAATATCATCTGTGCGATTTCCTGAGGTTTCTTTTTTCTTGCGTCAATATCAGCAATGCTTCCTGCAATGCCAGGGACTCTCGTGTCATCAAACCGAACCGGAAGAATATATTGCTGGAAATCAGGACGCGATTCGAGCATATTTCTTTCCAAAGCAGATTTGACTTCCAGGTTTGTCCATACTTTTTTAACATATTCTTCTGAAATAAACGGGACGAAATACATGGCTTTTTCAAAATAGACACTATCCAAATACTGAGTAAGGTTTTTGCCCCATATATTAACTTGTTCATTATAATCATAAAAGTGCCTGACATTAAGCTTTGTCAACGCCTCCGATACTTTTTTGACATAATCGCGTTGTTCTCCCGCAAATGAAAGCGCTACTTCATATTCAAAGTTATCTTTTTTCATTTAATCCCCCATATAGTCCATATATTGTGGATAATCATATATTATCCATCACAAATCCAGCTATCCCCCGCTCCCCCTCTCACTCAATCGCCCCCAGCAGCCGCCTAACCATCAGCCTGTGATTCACATTATAAAACAGTCCCTCATTCAGCTCCTTCCCCCAGGGATTCAGATCCGACCATCCATTCCCGGTAATCCTCTCAAACGCGTACTCGCTGGAGCGCCCTCCCACCGTGCCGACCAGCGCCACCGGCACGTTTACATTCCTGGCCAGCGCTGCCTCCGCATCCACTCCCTGTTGTGTTTTATCGACTTTTATCTTCCCTCCCAGACAGATTAACAGCTCGCTTTTCTCCACACAAATCATCCGTTCCCGCATCTCCTGCAGCCCGTCTGATAATATAAGCGTGCATTGCTCCTGCAGCTCCTCCAAATCATAGCCTCCAGCGTACGCCCTGTCCATGTGCATCTCAATCGAATATTTCATGTCTGAAGCATATAATTTACCTATATCAAAAATCAGCTTCTGAAAAGTCGGATGCGCCCCAAATACCAGGGTATAACCGCCCTTTATAATTTCTCTGGCGTAGATCATCACAGCTTCTATCAGCGAATTTTTATATATCTCGTCGCCGTCCGGAAATGCGCCTGAGAGAATAATCCGTTTATTGCGCCTCTGCCTTTTTATCCCGGATACGTTTTCAAGGTTCGTAATATAATCGTCGAAATTTTCTTCTGTCACTTTACTGTCGCTGCATCGTTTTTCCCTCCGCCCATGGTTTGATAACAAAAACAGCCGGTCATTTTTTTCATAGGCGTCTTTTTTCCTAACCTTTTCCAGAAATGCCGCGACGTCCGCCTCTTTCGGATTTCTTCCAAAGCATTGGATGTAATGTTTTCTGATTCCGCTGGCGTAAATATCCTTCATCGTTTCTCTGTACTCTATTTCATACGCCAGTATGGAATCCCTGTCCGCCATCAGTTTGATTTTATTATCATATTTTAATTCATTTAAATATTCGACGTACGAAAATACCTGGTTTGATGAATGCATCATAAGCTGAAAGCATTTTTCCTCTATCTCATCCGCAATTTCGATCAGCCGTTCCTGGCAGTCGAATTCTTCACTTCTGTAATGCAGCGCCGGCTTCTCTCCCGGATGAATCGGCATATCCCTGTACGATGCATTGTCAATTTGAATCCACAAAACGGGGATGTCATTGATAAGGGCATAGCACAATTCTTTCATAATATAACAGGATTGATGCGCCTCTTCTGTCTGCAAAAATATCAGCACATCACTCAGTGATAATTTATTATCAATATCGTGCTGCGCGTCCTCCCCGACTTCGACATTGATGACATCCCTGTATACATTCCGTTCTCTTGTCAAAAGCTTCAGCTCATCGGCAAGCTTTGCCGTGATGTGCTCCCCGTCTGTGCGGCGGTGGCTGATGAAATACAGAACTTCATCGCGGTATAGCGGAGATAATGTCTGAGCGACAATCTTTCGCGCAAAGATCTGGGCGATTGCCCGCATATTGTTCTTCATCGGACTTCTGTTTTCATTGCGGCACGACACGTCAAAGCTCTGCCTGTCTGACACCGGCCCGGGGGGACGCCTGCACTCCGGATTCCTCTCCATTGCGATTGCCCACACTCTGCACTTCGCATCATTACATTTTTTTACCAACTTAAGAAACAGGTCGCAGTACCTGCCATCCAATGCGTTGAAAAATATAAGAATATCATTTCTGTCTATCTCTCCTGACAATAACCGATTGATATGAAACGATGTTGAAATATAGGTCATATCCGTGACATATTCATCTAAAATTTCGCGGCATGACTGAAAAAATCCGGCGGCATCCTTATGATTTCCTATTGTCAATTTTGGATCACAAAAAATAACGTTCATGATTTCTCCTCAGGTATATTACTCCTGCCCTAATAGAGCGCTCTGTTTTTCTGTCAAAAATGAAATGGGGGCTTATTGTTTTTATGCAACTGCACTAAAAATGCACAATCATTTGTTCCATTATAATACATATTCCGCCATATATCTACCTTTTATTTTCAAATATCAACGACAAAAAACAGTAACACAGTGACAGCAAAAGCCGCGGCCGCCGATAACCGTCCCAATCATCTGAACGGTTATCGGCGGCCGCGGCGGTATCGTCAATGCGATATAAGCGTTCCGGACACTCTGTCTTGCCCCCATCCTATGTATCTCACATATCCCCCGGCACAGCATCCATTCCGCGTTGCATCCTACTTTACCGTATAATTTAAACGCACCGTAATAGACGCCGTCTTATCCTTTGCGCTGGTGTTAAACGTTCCCCCATAACTGTATTCCTCCGTGCTGGAATAAGCGCCTGTAATCTGAAATACACCCAGGTTTGCGGTCAGCAGTTCTCCTGCCTCACACCCCGCATTCTGCGCCATGATGTCAATCCGCTCTTTTGCATTTTTCGTCGCTTCCTCAATAAGCTGCAGCTTCAGCTCATCCAGCTTCGTATAATAATATTCCGGCGCATCGGACATAATCTCCACTCCCGAATCGATCAGCTCCGTGCACTCATTGGATATAGCAGTAATCTTCTCCACATCCGGAGAACTCACCTCAAAGGACTGGGTCAGCTCATACCCGTCATCCTCGTAGCCTATGCATTCCCCTTCGGTATTATAGACTTCTTTGGTCAGTTCGCTGATATATATGGCGTAAAATGTCATTTCATCCCCGGATACGCCCTTTTCCTCAAAGTATTTTTTTACTATATCCGCATTTTTCTCAATTTCCCGGTACGCCTCCCTGGACGTATCTCCACGCACAGAAAAATTTCCCCGCCAAACTGCCAGATCAGATTCAAAATCCACACTGGCGGAGCCGGTAGCCGACAGGCCCTCTCCCGCTTTGCCAAGCTTTGCTTCTTTTAAGCCGTTTGTGCCGATCATCACGCAGATAATCGCGCAGATACCTGCAATGCAGGTGATAATCACGGATTTATATGCTTTCATTTTTAACGTTTACCTCCATTTACCGCTGACGTTTGCCTGTGATTTACCTTTTCCTTTATTTATGATATGGCTCTCCATATCATACCTAAGTGCGAAAAATCTCATAATATTATTTCAGGCAGAACACAAAAAATGCTCTGCTTGAAATATTTAACATATTTCTTTTAAGTACGTTTCTGCTGTTTCTTCTGTCAGACCAAACTTTTCACAGATTTGTTTCAGAATAACGTCACTTGATATTTGTAGCTCTTTCAGTGTTAAAATCATAGCTGTTATTCCTTTATCAATTCCCTTTTGAATTCCTTTCTCCTCCACACCCTTACTTAAATTACACATAAGCGACACCTCACTTTCTGAGAATATCAGTTAAAAGATGAAGGCTACGCCTTTTCCACTTCTTTCAAGTATATTTTTGCTGCTTCTTCTGTTACTCGAAATTTTTCCTTTAACTTTTTTATTATTACATCTTCTGATAACATTACATCTTTGTAAGCAGTAATGGCTCCATAAATCTTCCCTTTCTCCTCCACACCCTTACTTAAATTACACATAAGCGACACCTCACTTTCCAATGTCTGAGTCATTCTGATATGAAAATCTTCCTCCAATATCTGGCACTTGTCCTGTGAACCTGTCTCCGTGGACAGAAGCACATTCAACAATTTCAATAAATCTGTACCCGAATCTCCCTCTTTCCCAAGACAAATCATGACAGCCGCCATCAAATCATAATCCGCTTTCCGTTCCTTTACACTGCCCACCAGATTTTCTTCCGCAATGTAATAACGGGTAATGCTGTTTTCACGGCTCTTTGGCGGATTCATACAAATCCATATGCTGTATACTTTTTTGATATTCTCATAGTGGGAATTTGTAAACTCTGTTCCATATTGGGCGGAAATCATCCGGCTGCAGTAATAGATTCCCCTTTTTATCAATGGATAACCCGGATAAAAATCATTTTGGGCTTCTATATTGATAATCAAACGAATCAATTCACCGGATACAGGAGCTATCGCGAAAAAGCGGATATCATAGGTAACAGTTCCCTCCGTCAGAGAAGTGTCCTCGTTTCCAGCTCCCTGTATCATAGAAACACGGTTGGTTTCATCCGCTGCAACTGCCACTTCTCCCACCTGCGGCGTACCTTCAATATATTTTTCCGCAATCTCCTCCACATCACAGTCACGGTATTCTTCCAGGCAGTTCTTCATAATCCATGCCAGAATAATCTTCTCCGA
This sequence comes from Otoolea muris, assembly GCF_943193115.1. Lineage (NCBI taxonomy): Bacteria > Bacillati > Bacillota > Clostridia > Lachnospirales > Lachnospiraceae > Otoolea > Otoolea muris. The sequence goes on along the minus strand of NZ_CALPCY010000015.1, from coordinate 52,042 downwards.
AAGCAGCCGCTTGCAGGCCGCATCATAACTGGCTTTCTCATCAGCCACACGGATGTTTTTTGCTATGGTAGTATCTGTATTCGTGGCCTCACCTCCTGCTTTTACTGATATTTTATCATATTTCATACGAACAGACCACAAAATTTTTCAGTCTTTTAAAATAACCAGCTTATTCTGATAGCACTCCACAGACACGCTGCAGCCAATTTCAAAGCCCCACTGCTCCACCCAGTTCCCCTGCAGGATAATCTGCGGCACATTTTTCCCATTCCTTGTTGTAAATGAGTATGCTTTCATCCTCCGTGTAGCCACGGTATAACCCGAACCCCCATCCTCTGCCACCATACAGTTATTTAACTGAAATCTTTCCATGACCTGGAACATTCTTGACAGCATGGTTTCCTTTCCAAATCTGCACGTTTCCGTGAAATTTTCCCTTCTTCCAGAATCACCATGGATGTTTCCGTCTGTTTTCCACGAAGTTCACATAGCTTCCGGTTTAATTCCTCCCTGCGTGTTAAAAATTCCTCCCTGGAAATCTCGCTGTCTTCGTAAAGTTCATGGTTTCTCTGTTGGCGAACCTTGATTTTTTGCAGGTTCTTTTCCTGGACTTCCCGTTCCTTTATGGCGTTTTCCTTTAAGATTCTATGCTCCCGGTTAACCCTGCCCACAACCTCTTTAAAGAATTTCTCGTCGCTTAACAGTTTATCCAGTTGATTGTACACAAACGTGTTCGCTTTTTCTACCCGTACCATATTGCTGTGGCATACGGTGGTTCCTTTATTTTTCCAGTTCCCACAGGCGTAATAGGTAAGCTTCTGTTTGCTGCCGTCTTTGTTTCGGTTCGTTGTCCTGGAAATCACCATGCCTGCGCCACATTGAGGACATTTTAGGATACCTGTCAGCGGATATTCCCCGTCGTAGATTCTGGCTGGCTTTCCATTCTTTTGGGAAATCATAAACTGAACCTGTTCCCATAACTCCTCCGGTATGATTGCTTCATGTTTTCCGTCTGCAACAATAGGATTGGGATTGATATTGTTCCTTCGTTTTTCATTCCAGTCTCTCCTTACGTCATAACGCACCTTCCCAATATATACCGGATTTGTGAGAATTGATTTTATCTATGCCACTGAAAAAGCGTTATCCAGCTTAGTTCGATAGCCTTCCCTGTTAATCCGTCCCACAATAGCCTTGTATCCCTTTCCGGAGGCATAGAGCTGGAACATAAGGCGCACTGCCTCCGCCTCTCGTTCCACCACCTCCAGTCTTGACTTTCTTCTTCCATGGTTTTCCGTACCCTCCATTGTCACCCAGCAATATCCAAATGGTGGAATCCCACCGCACCATTCCCCGGACATGGCTTTTGCTCTCATGCCCATTTTAACATTCTGGGCAATGGTATTTCGTTCAAATTCGCCAACCAACGCCATCATCTGAAACTGCATTTTCCCGGCTGGCGTGCTGGACTCAAAAGGTTCTGAATAAGATTGGTAGCCGATTCCATATTTCTCTAACGTTTCTACAATTTTAATGGCATCCGATAATTTCCGGCTGATTCGGTTTATCTTCCAGCTCATGACCAGATGGAACTTCTTTTTAGAGGCGTCCTCCAAAAGCTGCTGCATGGCCGGTCGGTGGCGGATATCCTTTCCACTGATTCCGGCGTCTTCATAAACCATTGCCACTTCATAATTCTTCTGCTGGCAGTATTCACGGATTAAACGCTGCTGTTCCTCAAGAGAATACCCTTCTTCTGCCTGTTCCTGTGTTGATACACGACAATAAATTGCTGCTTTTTTTATCATTGTGTCAGACATTTGTTGTCCCTGCCTTTCTATCTTATATTTCAAATCTATAATATATATTCTATCTATCCTTCCAGACCGGGAGCCTGAAACTCCCAGTCTGTATTTTTCTTATGTAATTACGATTCCTTCTCTTTTAAATAGAACTCAACAATAAGCTGTGACAGGATTGACATAAGCGTTTCCAGCCATTCCTCCTGTTTTAACTCATTCATCTTCCAGATTTCTCCAATATACAGGCATGATTTTTTTAAGCGGGACAATAAAGACGGTAAGGACGGTCTTTTATCAAAAAAAATTTTATATATTAAGTAATGCTGCTTTTTTTATCAACAGACTTCTCCACCTTTTTTCTGTTTTTTATCGTCCTTACTGTCCTTATCGTCTTATTCTGTGTTCTCTCTGCTGATTTTTACAAAACGTTTTCCGTTGTTCTTCCCTATCTCCACGGAAATCCCAACATTGTGCAGTCCGGCCTCCAGTTCTTTTAATCTCCTTGATAAGTGGTTTGCCTGTTTGATTTTATTGCTGGCATGCATTCCTTTTTCATAGAGCATATCAGACAATTTTGCGCTCAGTTCGCTCATTTCCCCTTCAAAATTCCCGGATTCCTCCAGATAATCCATGACCGCCCCGGCAACCTCATCTTCTTCCAAAAGCCCCTCGTTCAGACGGGTACGGTTTTTCTGATATGCCTCTAAAAATTTCTCCTGTCCATACCCCATAGCCTCTGCTACGGCACAGCCCCATTTTAAAAAATCAAGAAGTCGGTCGTCTATATTCACTTCTATCAAAGGCTGGGTTTCCATAGCTCTGGAAAGACACTCAAACATTCTATAAAGGATACAGGGCTTATCCGCTTCAAATTCTTCCATGACGTCTTTTTTGCTCCTGCGTTTTTCTGATGATATGGCTTTCATATTCAGAAATACACAGCGGTCAACGAAATCGGAACGGTCGGAAAGCAGATGGATTCCATTCATATACACAACAGACTTTATATTAATCTCGCACAATTCGCTGTCTGAATACTTCTTTCTCTTAACCGCTGTTGCCCCCGTCACTGCCTGGCAGAAAATATTTGCCTGGCTTTTTGTAATGGAATCCATGTTGTCCAGACAGACGATATCCTGTGATTCCAGAAGAAGCAGAAAGTCCTCCTCATTTTTCGGCATGACCGTTACATTGTTGCTGGATATATCCAGACAGCGTTTATCCATTTCCATGGAAGTGGTCTTTGAGGAGCCTTTGCCGCCTTTGTAGATAACGATAGGCTGCTCAATCCCTGTTATGAGCCTGACAACCAATATAACGTTATGAAGAATCCGGTCTGACTTACTGGCAAAATGGTAATATTTACTCATCAGTTTCCTAAACGATTCCCCTTTTGCGGCATAGGCTGTGGGCGTAAGGTTTTTCTTGTTATCAACCTGACCGGCGGCTCATTGCAGCATTTCGTTCCCGACTCGTCAATACAAAGCACAGCGGAATCTTCGTTCGCCAGGTTATAATACAGGCGGCCCTCATGGAAAGCAAACCGATTGTATACCGGATATTCCTTTCCCTGGCAGTGCGCTTTTGCCACAAGAGTTTCCATGACTGCCTGAATCATATCATTCCGGCCGCCCCGGTTGTAGGTCTGATAATACAAATTCCTCAGCCACATCTGGTAATATTCCGATTTAAGCGGATAATTCACAAAACCGCCCTTGTTTGGAATCTGGATAAAAGCCTCCCCTTCTGTGCTTCGGAACGGAATATGCCCCTGCTCCTCTATCAGTCTTAAAAGAACATCCACCGGGCTTTCTTTTTCTGCTGACGGAAGATTCTCTGTCTTTGCTTTTTTTGCTGACGGCATAGGCTTCTCACCCTCCAGCATACGCCAGAGGGTTTCCCAGTTTTCTTCCTTACAGCTATCATGGTGACAGCCAGCCGCAATCCCACCATCATCAAACTGTATGACATAAGCCCCATTGTCCTTGGAATGTTCCTGATTCCATGGGCAGGATTCCAAAACATAGCACATACCATTCTCTACCTGCTTTTCCCTTGCGACGGGAATCTCTTGGGATTCCAGCCATAAACGCAAATCAAACTCCATCCTGCTCCCTGATATGCTTCTGGCAGGCTCACGTTTCTCATTTCTATTCACTGTTTTCTTTTTATTCCCTTTCTCCACACACTGCGCCGCAATCTGCTGTAACAGCTCAATCGCTGCCGGCACTCGTTTCTTTGGTGCGTACAGGATTTTGGAACGCCTGTGTGGACGTTCTTCTGTGGAGTCTCCCTTGCAGGAAACTGTACCATAAAGCTTTGTAATTCTGGCCGCATTATAGGTTGTTGTATCGACCTTTACCTGCTCTGTAGAAAACCTTGAATCCAATGCGCCAAGAAAGCCCTTTGCCAGACTTGTCATTTCCGGTGTATTGGGAAGTTCCACAGGATATAAAAGATAAAAGCCGTTTCCGCTTAATGCGGTTACAGGCTCCGGGAATCCACAGTCTGTTAAATAACCCTGAATTTTCCTACCCAATTCCTCAGACAGCTTTAACTCCTGCTCTGTGCTGGAGATTCCGGCCGGACGTTCCGGGTCTAAGTCAATGAGAATCCATCTGCGGCAACGGATTTCCTTGTCGCTGGTTGTATTCTTCGCATAACTTTTTAGATGGTTCTTGCCTCTGGCCTCAATTCCATCGCTTAAAGCGTTCATTGTGATGTAAATATTGTACTGCCTGTCATAACGCTGGATATGCTCAATCAGCTTATCTACATCATTGTAATAGCCTGAAAGAGTCCCTTGTTTGGTGTTTAATATTCTCACTTCTGTAAATACTCCTGACTCTATCAGGGTTTCAAATGTTTTTCTCACTTCGCTGTGAAGTATATTAGAATCTTTCATTATTTTCCTCCTGTTATTTTTTGTAGCTTTATTTTACAGCCTCCAAAGGCATAATACTCTACCCAAAAATCACTTTTTTATAGAAAAAAGGGGAAGGTTTGACTAACACGTTCTTTATTGTTCTTTATTCCATGTCATTTAACATTTAATTCTCATCTCAGAACAATACATTATAGCACCATTAACAATTTATCCATTTTTAAGGAGGAAGATTGAAGATGAACAATCCAAATGTAAAATTTATAAGTAAGGAAAAACTTCTTAACAGCCCAGAAATTTACCATAAAGTTAATAGTAGCAAAACTGCAGATGAAGGCTGCAATAATAAATGGAAACAAAGTTTATTCCAGTTGTTTTTTGAAATCACAAAAAAAGATAATGACAATTTATCCTTTTTACAGCCCCTGGAAAATTCCGCTATCAATGCCCACCATATTTTTGTAACATTTTTATCTTAACTGCCAATTATTATACTTCAGATAAAATTACCTATAATAAAATCAGAAACGTTTTAAAATATTATGACTCTTCATCGATTCAGGATGTGAAGTTTTTTTCGCCCAGATTATTCATGCCGGAATTTCTGACTTTCCATCGGCACAGCAAATGCGCATACTCCAGATTCGCAGTATTCTTTTAAAGCTATGTACACTTAGCACAAGAATCAATTTTCCATACATAATGAAAATGAAGCATATCGATTTTAAAAAATTAGCAAAAGAATTATTTCTATATATCTTAGATGAGAACAAAGAATCCATTGACTTTGACAATCTCAAGGTTTTTAAAAGTATAGATGATTTTGATACCAAATTAAATTTATGGTAATATTTTAAATCAACAAAAAAAGAATATGTGTTGATTGACCGCCAATCCCCACATATTCTTTTTGCCCCTACTTTCTCCGTGTTCTGCCGCTCTGCTTCGCACACTTTGACGCTGTATAGATGGAAATTCCCAGTCCAACGCCTGCCGTCACGGATTCAATAATAACGGTGGATGCTATGGTACTTCCCACAGCCGCTAAAAATCCTAAAATCATGCTTCGACTCCTTTCCGGTAAATCAATATGATTCCATAATCATTGTTGGTAAGATACAGGGCTTCTACCCACTCTGTGCCGCTGACCGTGACCGTATCAAGATATTCATACATAGATTCCTGGATATAATGCTTCTCCAGTATCTGCCGGCAGGCTTTCTTTGCGGCTTCATCCAGTTTCGGGATAACAGCGCAGAAGCCGCCCATGCCGCCCTGCACATCTCTGTCCGCTCCATAATTGCTGTCCAATATGGCAACCTGTGAAGCAAGGTATTCCAGTATCTTTTCCGGCAGATACGTTTGCAGAACCGGATAAGTTTCCCAGTAGTCCTGTTCCGTTCCAATATAATAATAATCCTTCTCCCTGTTCGATTCCTCCGGCATTGGCCTGAACCGGTTATTTTTGTCTTCTATATCTGATTCATCCACAATTCCATAACCTCCGCACAGATAGCCGCCGTCTCTGTCTTCTTCGCCAACCGCATAGAAAATCATCCGTCCACTTTCTTCCGGCATACGGAATGACCTCACCTCTATGGTATGTTTCTTCCCTGCCAATTCTTCGTAATCGGCAGCAGACAGCATCTTCCGAAGTCCTTCCCATTCATCTGCCTCCAGATAGTCTGCGTCAGACAATATGGAAACATTGCTCCATCCTGCCCCCGGTGTGATGCCTTCTCTGTTCTGCACATAGTACAGAAAATGTTCCCAACTTTGAAATCGAATCCCTGTCACGCTTCATTCCTCCTGTAATCACTCTGTTTTTTTGTTGTATAGATTAACGGAATCTTCTGGCTGCCTATTTTTATGTATGACACATACCAGCTTCGGAGCTTTCCTCTTCTGCTTCTTGTCAGTATCTCATCAATATCTTCCTTCACTTTTATCTTGTTGGGGTACATTCCGACCGCCTCTTCTATTCCATACCAATCGTCATTGAGCTTATCCAAGCACAGAACGAGAAAACCTTTTTTCCCCAGTTCCTTAGAACAAAGGATATAATAAATCTTCCTCATCACTTCTTCCGGTACTTTCCGTTTTCCCAGATAATTATTCAGTTGCTTCAGCAGGCGCCACTGGCTCACTGTTCTGATTCGAACCGCTTTCTTCATCTGTTTTCTTTTCTCCTTCCTCTTTTATGGGTTTTCTTATTTTCTCTGACTGCTTTCCATCTCTGGCCTTTGCTGTTTTTTCTGGCACTTTTTCGCCATCCGCCTTTTTCATGCCGTCTGGCATCTTTTCATCACTCGTTTTTTCCTTCTCAAATACAAACGAACGTAATTTCCATCTGCCAGGAAAATATCTTCCGGCCATCAGGGGATGGATTGCTGTCAGTCTCTCATATTCCCCCTTATCATCCACAATATCCACCACTTTATCTTTATAGCCGCTCAGAAGTTTCCTCAGATATGCCTTTTCCTCTTTCACAAATTTATTTGTCAGGAATGTATTGCCATATCCAAGCAGAATCGTGTCAAATCCACGCTTTAATACCTCTTCCAGATATTTCCTGTTCTCTGTATTGTTTGGCACCTCTGAGGGCTTTAGACGCTGCTTAAACAGTTCTCCATAAAGATTGCAGATTGTTACGGTGGTGTAGCCCATAGGAATTAAATTATTCAGAATAAATGTAGTTGTGGTATCTATTATGCTGATGTCATCACTGGCCGGATTCAGACCAATTACCAGAATACTCTTCTTCTGTCTGCTGTCTTTGCAGGTGAAAGTCAGCTCAAACCGCTTTTTCTGGCTCTTGTCAAATACGCCTTTTCGTTCTACCGTCATTATGTTGGTTGTATATCGTTCCATCTTATGCTCCTTTTTGCACAAAAATAAGGCAGATAACATTTCTGCTATCCGCCGTTTTCGGAAACTGCCACGCTTTTTCTGTTATGCCGACAGTGTTTCCAGTGCCGCCAGTACGCCCACTGTTATGACACATGCGCTCAAAAAGATTCCTGCGTGCATATCTATCACCTCCTGTCAGGTTTTATACATAGAGATAATATATATTTACACTATTTTATTTTCTTAAAATCCGCTTATCTGAAATTTATCTGCAGCATATAATCATAAAATGCACCCTGCAGGCTGTCCGGCATATATTCGTATCTTTCATCTGCCATATATTCATTGATTCGTTCTCTGGCCTCTTCAATCTCTCCGTCTTCTATCAGTTCCCCTACTGTTTCAGCTACTTTGACTCCTTCATTTCCATATTCCTCTAATGATTCCACCCTCTCTTTTAGATTTTCAACATCAGCTTTGAATCTATCATACTTTTTATAGCTCCCATTCATTTCATCCAAAATCGCCTTGATTTTTCCCAGGTTCATTTGGGAATACTTTTCCATTTCTTTTTCAGTGGCTTCATAAAGTTTGACATCTTCAATCAGTTTGGATATTTTCTTAGATATTTTTTCTCCCTTTAGCTCTATCTCATTTGCGTCCTGCAGTGCAGCATAGTAATTGCCCTGCTCCACCTGACTGACAATATCTTTTTCTAACTCACTGGCCTCTCCCGACATGATTATTTTTCCAATCAATAAAAGTATCACTACAACAACAGCAATGGGTAAAATCTTCTTCATATAAAATTCTCCTTTGGTTTCTTATCTACAATGTCTTCATAGTATCTTTTTGGCATATTTACAGTATGAAAGCGGCAAACGCCGCCACTTTCACACTGATTTTTCACTTCTTCGTAGTTCTATATGTATCACTTCCGGCAAAACAGATTATCCGAATTTCTTAACCATATATACAATGCCGGAAATTGCTGCCACCACCCAAAACAGCTCCCATAAAAATCCAATCACATAAGATAACAGCCATACAAGAACCACTATTCCGACGACTGCCGCAAGAATCAACAGTATCTTCTTCATGATTTCTCCTTTTGTCCGCAAGTTTATTTTTTGAACAGCTTTCCAAGCCCTTTTATCATACCCATTCCACTTTTCGGGTTTAAGATTTTATCCTTCTGCTTTTCCAGATATTGAACTGCTTCGGCTGTATCCTCCTGGACTAACCCAAGTTTCGGCAATAGCTCCTCTATACTCTTTCTGACCTCCTCAATTTTTTCCAGAGATGAAGTGTCCGCTTTTTTCATTGCCTTTAACAGTCTGTCTTTTCCGGCCTGCTTGCGGTCTACTTTTTTCAGCAGTCCTGTCGTACAGAATTTTTTGTCAAAATCAGATAAGTATCCGTTTATCTTGTCTAAATACTTCTGCTTTAATTCGGAACAAAACCGCTCTTCAAACTCTGTTCTTCTTTCCAATAAATCAGCCTCGTAGTCAAGCAGCGATTCAGACGTAGGTGGCGCAATCTCGCCAAAGAAAGCCTGTAATGCCTGTAACTCTTCACGGGCGAAATCAGCAGAGTCTCTGGTTGTACAGACAACGCCATCCACTGTCCGATACTGCAGGTCAAAGTCTTCCAGTCTTTGATTGATATATTTCATACAATCCAGTTCGTCTGTAACAGGCAGACTTAAAGTCCCGCAATATTCAATCAGCTTTTCCTTTGCTTTTACGGAATCTTCTTCGGTTTCTCCCTGAATATCTTTTACATATCGGAGTGCCTGACGGTCTTTGGAATCCTGCAGGGCAACGCCATAATAATCTGCCAGTGTTCCCAGTTCTCCGCTTTCATCTCCGAATACAGAAAGCATATTTTCAAACAGTTCCAGATTATATGGATTCAGTGCCAAAATTTCCTGATAGATTTGATTTACTTTCTCTTTTGGAACTGCGCCGCTTTTTATGTTATTCAAAAGTCTTTGTGCGGTCGCTATATCGTTTTCAGACGGTATACTCCAAAGCGTTTCCTGCCTTGCGTCTGAAATAAGTTTTATCAATACATGATGCAGAGCAAATGCCGCTTCAAAAACGCCCTTCTCAATAACTGTCCTTGTTTTCGTGTCTGCAAATATCTGTTTCAGTTCTGAATTTGCCACCATTTTGCTGACGGAATTTGCTCCGGCGTTCCATATACTGTGTCCTATACCTTCTGCAATGTTCATCATTCCCAGTTCTGCCTGATGTGCATAGTTGTCTACAACCGTACCGCCAAAACTGCCGCCTTCCCATCTGGCACGATTATCTTTCCGCTCCTGACGATATTGTTTCTGTGCCTCCAGGTCTTCATTTACAGAAATGATTTTATCACAGACAGAATCCGAAGCCTCATAAAAGGGATTCAGATATCCATGTTCATTTGCATACTGATAAATCGTGTCATAGTCCCAATCATAACGTTCAATACTGATAAGCTCTTTCTTGATTTCATCAATCACAGGACAGATACTCTTTTGAAAGTCAGAAGAAGATTTCCGCAGAATATCATCGCAATTCGTATAGCTGTCATAAAGAGCAGAAAACTGTGAAACAGCTTCTTTTGCCAGATTGCTGTATTTTCTCCGAAGAACCGTATATAGATTTCTCTCTTTCGGAATATTGACAGCCCCAACAGAACATGAATATTCCACGCAATGACTTTCCTTTTCCAACAACTCATTCATTAACATACTCAAATCTCCTTTATCTTTTTCCTGTAAACCTCTTACTTTATATTGAGCATATATATACCCCATATATAAATATACCATACAACTCTCAATCTTACAATTAAATTCTGGTTAAAATATAATAAAAACCGGAGGTGCCGCCATGCCCAAGAAAGAAAATCCTTTACGCCAGCTTCCTGTCAGTTCAGATGGTTATGGCGATATAAAAATTCACTTAGCTGAAATATTAGAAGAAAAAAACATTTCTCTCAATCAGTTATCCTTTCGCACAGAAATGCAGAGAACACAATTAAGAAATTACAGGGATAACAAGATACAACGTCTGGATATTGATATTCTGAAACGCCTGTGTTATGTATTAGAGTGTAATCTGACTGATTTGATAGAATATATCCCGCCAGAAGAAACACAGACTCTGCAATAAAACCTACGTTGTAAGAACTTTATTGTCACGAACAGTAAAACCCCATGGAAGCCTGAAACTCCCATGGGGTTAAAAATATAACTCTTATTCTCTTTTATTCCCAAGAACATCCGTTCCTTTTCGCCTTTACTTATGATATGGCTCTCCGCTCATAATCCTGTAACTCCGGTAAATCTGCTCCAGCAGAATCACCCGCATCAACTGATGAGGAAACGTCATTCTGGAAAAGCTGAGCCTGTAATCCGCCCTTTTTAAAACCTCCGCAGAAAGCCCCAGGGATCCGCCGATTATAAACTGGATATGGCTCTCCCCCCGCACTCCCAGCCGTTCCACAAATCCGGCCAGTTCCACAGAGGACAGCATATTCCCCTCAATCGCCAATGCCACTACATATGCGTTTTCCTTCACATGCGCCAGAATCCGCGCGCCTTCTTTACTGCGTATCTGCTCCTCTAATGCCTCCCCCGCCCCGTCCGGCGTCTTCTCATCCGGCGTCTCCACAATTTCCAGCCTGCAGTAACGGCTCAGCCGCTTTTCATATTCCGCGACTGCTGCCGTTAAGTATTTCTCCTTGATTTTCCCCACGGTTATCAATGTAATTTTCATTTGGAAAGCTCCTGTTTCAGGAAGGACAGCAACGTTTTTCTCGTGCGGTCCTCCGCTTCCTTGCGCCGGGTCTTTACTTTTTTCACAATCGTTCCCTCCGGCTCGCGGCGGATATTGTATACACGGCGCAGATATTCCTCTACCTCGTTCCACGCCTCGCGGCTCTCCGGAATCAGGTCAAGCCCCATCTGGAACACATGGAACATCCCGTCATAAACAGATAAACGCACTTTCACCCCGGCTTCCCTGGCCTTTGCGGCTGCCCCCGCCGTATCGTCCAAAAGCACCTCATAGTTCCCGACCTGCATCAGCATCGGCGGGAATCCGCTGAAATCGCCAAACAGGGGGGATAAGTACGGGTTCCTCGGATCTGCTCCGCCGATATAGCTGCACTGATACAGCATATTCTCCCTGGAATTTCCAAACAGGGGATCAATCTCATAGTTTGTCTCATACGAAGCGCCGCTGAGGCTGACGTCCGTCCAGGCAGACATGGTGATGATGCCTCCCGGCAGAGGCAGCCCGTGATCCTTTGCATACAGGCACAGAGCCAGCGCCAGGCCGCCCCCGGCCGAGTCCCCAGCCACCACGATGTGCTCCGGCTCATAGCCCTGCTCCTTCAAAAGCCACTCATAGGCGTGAACCGCGTCCTCCAGGGCCGCGGGAAACGGGTGCTCCGGCGCGACGCGGTAATCCGGCGTCAGGACATCCGCCCCGTAGCTGATCTTTGAATATTTGACTGCAAAACGCCGGTAAATATTTTTCATGGGGCCAATATAGCCGCCTCCGTGAAGCTGCAGGATCACGCGGCCTGTTACGGCCGTCACGGGTTTTAAGTATTCCATGACAAAGCCGTCCGACTCCACCAGCTCATAAAGATACCCAGCCGGACAGCGCCAGGCCGGCTCCTTTGGATTCCTGCGGAATTCACCTGTCTGTATGGGCTTTTTTAAGGCCGTTTCCATCACATCGCTCATCATATCCCGCGTTAAAATCCCAATTTTACTGACGTTCTTTTTGCTCATATTCATTCGCTCCCTGCTGTCATTATCGTTCGCCTTATTAAAAATAAAACCGCCGCTTCAGCTCCTTTTTTATGCTCCAGTCCCCCAGAATCACCGTGCCGGCCAGAACCGCCACAGACAGGATTACCACGATCACGGACAGAAGCGGCTTCGTGATCAGGCCTCCCCACCAGAGGAAAAGCGGGATAAAGCTGAATACTGTGATCGCAATCTGATACATAAAATAGCTCTGCCAGTTCAAACGGTTTAACAGGATCAGAAACACTATAGCGATCACATCAAACAGTATCAGGCACGGGATCGCATAGTTGACCGACCATCCCTTCATCCCGTACATATAGTCGATTAAAACGAGCAGCGCCTGCGCTCCCAGGGATTGGCGCACCAGTATCCCCGCTATGTTGGCCCTGCGCATCACCGAATACCGCACCGTCATAGCCGCATAGGCGATCCCTCCCATCACGAGCAGGGACCATCCCCGGTTCAGGCAGCCATAGGCTGCGTAATTCGTGATCCCCATCAGGGCCGCGGCTGTCAAAAGCGCCAGATAAAACAGATTGACGATCTTTTTAAGCTTTCCCCTGTCATGGCTGACCGACGGGTAATTTCCCTGATCATGCTCCCTATCCGCCACGCCGTTGCTCTCCAGCTCTGCCTCTACGCCTTTCTCTCTCAAAAAGCGGAAGAAATAATCCTGGAGATCCATATCTTCCATCGCGCTGTTAAACGTAATACACAGCTTTCCATTGCAGGCGATCACGCCGCATTTCATCCGCTGCCTTCCCGACACGCCCAAAAGAAGCTGAAAGCCCCTTACCATACCGGCCAGATCCTCTCTTAACGCCACCGGCCCCAGATTTGACAGCGTCATCGTATAGGCGCGGCTGGTCTTAAAGAAAATCGCGCTCAGCGCAATATTCTTGATCCAGAGCGGAATGATCCGCACATACCATTTCTTTTCATTTGAGACATTATAGGAAATCGTCTCCTCCAGCTTATCCTTTACGATCTTCTCGTCCATCTGCCGGCTGACGTGGCCGAGCAGTTCCTCAAAATCACGCGGCGCAGGCCCGGCCGGCCAGGAAATATTGACCACCGAGAAAAAATTGGCCATGGTATCCGACTCAAAAAAGGTCCGGAGATTGATGGGCAGATTCAGGGCCGCAGGCCGTTTCAGCGTGCGTCCGTCCGTATAAACCTGGATAACGGACCACAAAAGCGCCGCCGCCAGATATTTGGTGATACTGACCCCGGCATGCTTGCCAAGCGCCCTGATGTCATCCAGAGCGACCGTGCCGTGCAGCACGGACTGCCAGTCCAGGGGAAGGCAGTCTCCGGTAACGGCAAGCGCCCGCTCCGTCTCGTAGCGCTTGTGCGGCCGTTCCCTGTAATACGTGAGATAGCTGTCTGCGGACACGGCCCGTTCCCGGATGCGCCGATCCGCCTCCTGACGCGTCCTCTGCCCGCTAAAGGCCGCATGCCCTCTCCCCGCCGGCGGCGTCCTGTCCGCAGCCTCTTTCGCTTCCCCGGGGGCATGCCGTTTCCCGCCGGATAAGCCTGCCTGCCCCTCTCCGCTTTCCCGCTCTTTTTTATACTGTTCCCCCGCCGCCAGCTCCAGATACCGCTCGGTCAGATACTTCATAAAATTCAGCGCGCCCAGCCCGTCGGTCAGACCGTGGAACACTTCAAAATTGATACGGCGTCCGTAAAAGCTTACTCGGAACGGAAAACGCCCGCTGACGTGCGGATCAATAAATTTGCAGGGATACGTCTCCTCATGCTCAACGACCGGATCCCGGTTGTTCGTCTCAAAATAATTCCAGAAAAACCCCTTCCGGAGCTTTACGCGGAAATTTTCAAATTCCGGCAGCGTCGTGTCAAGCGCCTGCTTTAAAAGCTCCGGCGAAACCTCATCCTCAAGCGCCGCCGAAATCCGGAATACCTGGCCAAAATCCTCTCCCGCCACCGCGGCAAACAGCTTTGCCGTATTATCCAGCTTCCTCCATTTTGCACCCTGAGCATGAACTCTCTTTTTTTCTCTCTTCATCTGACCTTCTTCCAGCGCGCCGGGCAGAATTCGCAGCGTCCCGTCTGTCCGGCCCGGCCGCCTGATTAAATAAATAACATGATACCAGGGTCAAAAGGTCTAAAATCCGATGCTGGCTCGCTTGCAGGAGGATTTTTGAACCTGGGACCCGCCAAAAACATGAAAAAGGAGCCCGATCAGGGCGAATTTTGAATGTTTTTGAGGATTGCGGGAGCACAAAGTGCGGAGCAATCCGATATCAAAGGGGGCAAAAGATCTTTTGGCCCCGACATCATAACATGTCCCGCGGGAATAACAGCCGTCTAAACAACCCTGAAATAATACCCCACCCCCCATTTTGTATGCACATATCTCGGATCACTGGGACTCGGCTCGATCTTTTCCCGCAGGCGCCGCACATGCACATCCACTGTGCGCACATCGCCCCCGGCCGCCGCCCGGTTGCCCCACACGCTTCGGAGCAGTTCCTCTCTGCTGTACACCTTGTTGGGATGGCACACCAGAAGCTCCAGAAGATCAAACTCCTTTGCTGTCAGATTGATCTCCTTCTGCGCGATAAACACCCGGCGGCTGTCGCGATCCAGCCTCAGCCCGCCCGCCTCAAACACCTTTGTCCTCTCCCTGTCTCCTTTTCCTGACTTCTTCGCATTCCTCCGCATGATAGCCTTGATTCTGGCCTTAAGCTCTAAAATATTGAACGGCTTTGTTATATAATCATCCGCGCCGTACTCCAGGCCCAGAATCTTGTCCATATCTCCGCCCTTTGCTGTCAGCATGATAATCGGCATCTCCGAAAACTCCCGGATCGCCTGGCAGACCTCAAGCCCGTCGCGCTTGGGAAGCATCACGTCCAGAAGCACGATATCATATTCTTTTTCCTTTGCCATCCGGATCGCCTCCTCCCCGTCGTAGGCGCAATCCACTTCCATATTATCCTGCTCTAAACTGAATCTGAGTCCTTTGACAATCAGCTTTTCATCATCCACAACCAAAACCTTCACCATGTCTCCACCTCAACCTCAAACTGTGATGTCCTCTTTTATCTTCTGAAATGCGGCTTCCTTAATGCCGGAAACCTTCATGATATCTTCAATTTTCTGAAACGGCCCCGCCTCGCGCCGGTAGGCCAGTATCGCGTCGGCCCTCGATGCGCCGATCCCCGTAAGGGTCATCAGCTCTTCCCGGGTCGCCGTATTGATATTGACCCGGCTTTTTTCCAAAGGGCCCGGAACAGCCGCAGCCGCAGCGCCCGGAATCAGGCCGCGGGAAAGAAAGCCTGCGCCCGCTTCCGTGACAGCGCCGGCTCCCAGCTCCTTTGCCTCCTCCTGATCCGGCACATAGACCTGCAGGCCGTCCTCGAGAGGAAGCGCCATATTCAGGCTCTCCTCCGACGCCTCGTCCGTCAGGCCCCCGGCAGCCTCCACCGCCTGATATACGCGGCTTCCCTCTGCCAGCCCATAGACGCCCGGATCCTTTACCTCGCCGCAGACGTGGACGTAGATCAGGCGCGAGCCTTCCGTTTTCTGAAACTGCTCTCCCGCCGCCCCGCCTCCTGCTTCCCCGGCCGGGCTGTAAACGCCCGGATTTTCTGAGCCGGCCGTATTTCCGAAAAGGCCCGCATTCAGCGCGCTGTCCAGATGAGCGCCCGCATCCGGATTCAGATTACTCCCCGGATGCGCTTCCTGCCCGCCGGCTGATACGCTCTCATCTGTCTCCAAATCTACCGCTTCCGCGCGCTCCGGGCCGAACACTCCGTAGTCTTTCGTCCTGTCCTGTTCTCTGCATCCCCCTGCAGAATAACATATGACGCAAACCAGCAAAACTATGCCGACCGCGCCTTTTTTCAGATGCTTTATCTCTCTTTGTTTCATATGTATGTACCTCCCGTAATCATCCGGAAGATACTGTTCTGCCTGTATTCTATTCTAACTAAATACCCGCCTAAAAACAAGCGCAAAATAAAATTAATATCGAAAAATGATGATTCCCGCGATTGCGATCAGAGCGCCGATGGCCTTTCTCCACTCAAAGCCTGTTTTCTCTACGCCGAACAGGCCCATCACCTCAATCGCATAGGCTACGACGATCTGCGAGACTACGATCAGAAGCGCTGATTTGGCCGGCCCTAAGGAAGCCACGCTGCGGATCACGGTATAGGTGATAAACGCCCCCAGAATACCCCCGGCCAGCATATATTTAGGCTCCACCTGGAACAGGGCGCCGATCTCCTGCCGTCCTGTTATAAGCCACATGATCAGGCAGGCCGCCAGGGCGCTGAGCTGGACCCAGCCGGCCGCAACCCATATGCTTGTCTGCTTGGTCACCGCTGTGTTAAAAACACCCTGCACGCTCATCAGAGCGCCGGATATCAGAGCAATCACAAATCCCCACATAATAAAAAAACCTCCGTTTCTTCTTCGTTCAACCTTAATCTTAGTATCCCGAAAAACGGAGGTTTTATTCTCTTTATTCGATTGCAAACTCTGCCGTAATAAACGCTTCTATTTCCAACTGCCCCGGCATCACGGCCATCGCCCCGGCGGCCATATCCATCGCCGCCTCTTCCTTTGCCGTGGAAAATCTTGTATTATACCGGGCTTCCTGGGAATCCGCGTACTCATCCAGCTTCACCAGCGCCCCCAGCTTACAGCCGCCCGCCTCTGCCATCGCCTGGGCCTTGATCCTCGCCGCTTCCACCGCGGCCGCCAGAGCCTCCTGATACGCCTCGTCGTACCTGCTGGACAGATACGTAACCGAATCAATCGAATTGATCCCTGCATCTACGGACTGGGATAAAAGCTCTCCCACATCCGTCAGGGGAATATCGGACACAGTCACGCGCGTCGTCATCTCATACCCGCTGATTGTCTTCCCGTTCTCCCAGTCATAGATAGGATCCAGGCCGTAGCTGGAGGTCTGTACAGACGTGTCGTTCACGCCCTCCTGCTTTAACAGGGCCAGCACCTTCTCCAAATCCGTATTGTTCTGCGTCTGGCACGTCTGGGCGTCCGACGCCTGCGAATACACGCTGTATATCACCTGAGCCATGTCCGGCTCCACCTTTACCTGTTCCCTGGCCGTAACGCTGATCACCTTGCTGTCCGCGCTCTCTACCTGAATCTTATCCGGAACCCCTGTATTGCCCGCCGCGCACCCGCTGAGCGCAAGTGCCCCGCCTGCCAGAATGAGCGCCGCCAGCCCCGTCTTCCATCGTTTCATAATCATCCTCTCCTTTTCCCGGCATAACCGCCTTTCACCTTGACTGATAGAATCATTATACCGGAAAGGAGCCCCGGATGCTTTTCTTTTCCCTTAACATTCCATATCTTATTTCTGAAAAAAGCGATTCAGGAACCGGGCAGGCTGCTGTTCAGGAAACGCTTCCTTACATGGCAAGCCCGCATTCAAACGCGAGAACCATATATTTTTCCGCATTGGTAAGGCCATAGGACATTAAATCTCGGATTTCCCATGTTTCCGAGCTGAGATTATCCGCTCCATATAAAAACTGAATAAACGGAATCCGCCTGTATCTTGAAACCGCCAGCATAGAAGCGCATTCCATTTCCACGGCCAGACACCCCTGCTGCCGGCGTTCGCGGATGGCGGACAGGGTTTCCCTGTAAATGGCGTCCGAAGTCCATGTTTTGCCTTTCACATAGGAGCAGCCGCAGTCTGTTAAAACACGCTCCAATATCTGCACAGAACGCGCGTCTGCTTCGATTTCCGGGGATGGCGCTATATAATGGTAGCTTGTGCCTTCATCACGGACAGCGGAAACAGGGATAATGACGCTGTCTTTTACCTTATCATCGTCCAATACCCCGCAGGAGCCGAATAAAACAAACTTTTTAGCCCCCATGGCAATGATTTCCTCAAAACATGAAACACAGGCAGGCGCGCCTACCATCGAACGGTAAAACGCAATCGCCGTATTCCTGTAATTGATTTTGTAGACAGGCAGTATGCCGTTAGCCGAGCAGAGTTCTCCTATCCTTTCCGCCTTATCCGAAGAGGCAAATTTTTGAATGATGCTGTCGGAAAATGTGGAAATACAGATTTCCGGAAAATTCTCGATCTTTTTTGTCGTGTCAGACGGGCCGAATAAGGCCGGTTCTGATATTTCTGTTCTCTGAAATATGGTATACAATTTACACGCCCCCATTCCTGCTCGTTTTTGTGTGCAAACCAGCGCCCGCCTCCTGCCGCGCCGCGGCCCGGACGAGATGGGCGGCCAGGACGGCCGTCGTCACAGCGCCGATCCCGCCCGGAACCGGTGTCGCGCAGGCCGCCGTATCTGCGATGTCCTCAAAATCCACATCGCCGCACAGACGCCCGTCCTCATCCACATTGATTCCCACATCCAGGACCACCGCCCCGTCCCTCACGAAACGCCTGTCAATCATTTTTGCGCGCCCCGCACAGACGGCCAGGATCTCTGCCTCCCGGCAGGTTTCCTCCAGATTGGCTGTCCGCGTATGGCATATGGTCACCGTCGCATTTTCCCTCAGAAGCAGCATGGCCAGAGGGCGGCCCACAACCATGCTCCGGCCCACAACCACGGCCCGTTTCCCCTCTGCCGCAATGCCTTCCGCCTTTAAGCAGGCGATCACCGCCTCCGCCGTGCAGGGCGCAAAACCCGTCTCGTCCCCGCAAAATACCTTTGCAATATTCACCGGCGATATCCCGTCCAGATCCTTTCCCGGATCAATCAGATGCTCGATCTCCTGCTGGCGGATCTGTTTCGGAAGCGGACGCATCAGCAGGATCCCGTGGATCGACGGATCCGCGTTGAGCCTCAGAAACTGCTCTTTAAACGCCTCATGCGCGATATCGGCCGGGTACACGAAGCTCTCTGCCTCAAGGCCAAAGGATCGCGTCTTCTTTAACGCGCCTGTCTCATAGGAAATATCCGCCGGATTGTCTCCCACGCGCACGATCGCAAGCTTTGGCGTCTGCCGAAGCGTTTTTACTGTTTTCTGCGCCTCTTCCTTTATCTTTGCCGAAACTCCGGCTCCGCGAAGTGTAATCATATGATTTTATTCCCCCTCGTTATATCATTTCCAGAACATATACGGTTAAAATAGCCGCCAGCGCCACAACCACCAGGCTCTTTCCCTTCCAGCCCAGCCACACGGCCACAAGCGTCCCGCCCGCGGCGGAGTACAGGTGTCCGGTTGAAAAAAACACATCCGGAAACGTCAGGGCTCCCAGCACTGCATAGGGCATGCAGTCTAAAAACGAACGGATAAACCGGGATTTGATCTGCTTCCTGAACACCGTCACCGGAAGGACTCTCGGAATATAGGTCACAAGCGCCATTAACGCCACGCAAATCAGCACCCTCTCAAGATCCATTGTCACTCTCTTCCTCCTTTGGAAATAACACCGCTCCCAGAGCCGAGGCCGCTATGGTCGCGGCGATCACCCTGAAGCCTGATGAAATAAAGCCAAACGCCGGGATATATTTTAACAGGCATACCATTGCCACCGCCGCAAGAATCACGCACAGTACGGCAAAGGACTGGCGCGCCGCCGGAATAATCAGCGCGATGAACATGGCGTACAGCGCAATCCCCATCGCATTTTGCAGCGCCTGCGGGAGCAGGGTGGAGATCGAGCCGCCAAACAGGGTGCCCAGATTCCAGCCCAGGATGGGCATCATCATCAGCCCTATCATATAAGAGGCGCGCAGGCTTCCCTTTTTCAGCGAACTGACCACAAAGGTTTCATCCGTGATCCCAAAGGCAAGCGCCATCCTCCCAAGCGTCCCTGTCGCTTTCTCAAGCCTCTGGGACAGGGAAAACGACATCAGCATATACCGCAGGTTGATGACAAAGGTCGCCAGCGCCACCTCAAGATACCCGGCCCCGGCCAGAATCAGGTTCGTTCCCGCAAACTGTCCGGCGCTGGTCAGATTCGTCAGAGAAATCAGACATGCCACCCACACAGGCAGCCCCCCTGACACCGCTAAAAAGCCAAACGTAAACGATACGGGAAAATATCCCAGACCGATGGGAATCCCGCTTTTCAGGCCCTCTGTAAAAGCATCTTTCCATCCCGCCTCATGCGTCATACTGTTCATTCAGCCATTCCACTCCGCTTACGATCCCATCCTCTGTAAACGGAAACTCCTTCCATGTTTTCTGCTCGTCCGGCGTCGCCAAAAAGGCATACGGCTCCGGCCACCACGTCACCCGGAGAACTGTCTCCTTCCCTCCCCCGTCCGCGGCTTCCTCTTCTTTCGCTTCGCGTTCCGCCTTTTCCATGCGGTAGCGCATCCCCTTATAGCTCCCGGTAAACCGTTCCTTTTTCAGGAAATTAATGGGCATCACGTCCCGGCGCTCAATCATTCCCACGCCCCCCTTTCCCTGTCTTTTTATTATCCGTGAAACCGAACCCGGCGCACCACGGCCTGCAGGGTTTTCCTGCCGTTATACTCGTTAATATCCGGATAATATACGATATCCATCACCCGGCGGCCGGCCCGTTCCTCCTCAAATGCGTCCCCGTCCCCGAAATAGATGGCTTCCACCGCGCGCCCCTGTTCCTCCTCAAGCGTCATGCGCACGACATTGCGGTTGCGCCCGATCACCCTGGCATTCCGCACGCGCAGGCCCTTTTCCGCAAAAAGAGGCTTTTCATTGCCCTGCCCGAACGGCTCTAAGCGATCGAATTCCCTCACGAGGCGCTCTGTCACATATCCCATGGGCATCGGCACGTCGATCCACACCTTTGCCTTAAAATCTTCCTCTGTGAGGCCGGAACAGGCGTTTAGCCGCCTGCGGAATTCATCGATATCTTCTTCCTTAAGGGAGAGGCCGGCCGCCATGGGATGCCCTCCGAACTTGAGCAGCAGATCCTTTACCTCCGACAGCTTCCGGAACATGTGGTACCCATCAATCGAGCGCCCGGAACCCTTCACCGCCCCTTCGCTCCTTGTCAGGATAATGGACGGTTTCTGATAGTATTCCCGCAGGCGTCCCGCAATAATACCGGCCAGGGATTCATGGCATTCCGGCAGGAACACCACCAGCACGGAATCGCCCTTATAAAAGGCGTCAACCAGGATCTTCGCCTCCTGCGTCCCCTGCTCGGTCATGTCCTTTCGCGTGTCATTCAATTCCTTTAACTCCACGGCCAGGCGGTCCGCCTCCTCCTCGTCCTCGGAAAGAAGCAGGGACAGGGCCAGCTTGGCTGTCTGAAGGCGTCCCCCGGCATTCAGGCACGGCCCGATCACAAAGCCGATATGGTAGGCTGTGATGCGGTCTATATCGAGATTATTCTTCTCCACCAGCTTGCGGAGTCCCACGCTGCGCGTCCTGGCAATGCGCTTTAAGCCGTATTTTACCAGAATCCGGTTCTCGTCCTGCAGCTTCATCACATCGCCCACCGTCGCAATCGCGGCAAATTCCAGAAGGGCCTCCCGCTCCTCACCGGGGATCCCGCAGTCCCGGTAAAGGGCCTCTGCCAGCTTAAACGCCACCGCGCCGCCGCAGATCTCCGGAAACGGATACCCGCAGCCGGCCTGCTTGGGATTCACCACCGCGTCAGCCGGAGGCAGGATCTCTTCGTCCCCGTCCGTGGGAACCTCGTGGTGATCCGTCACCACTACGGTCATCCCGTACTGTTTTGCCAGCGAAATCTGGGAAAAAGCCGAGATCCCGTTATCGCACGTCAGAATCGTGTCCACACCGTCCTCATGGGCCTGCTCAATGATCGCCTCATTGATCCCGTATCCGTCCTTAATCCGGTCCGGTATCTCATAATCCACAAAAGCCCCCAGGCGACGGAACGCCTGATACAGGATATAGGTCGAGCAAACCCCGTCGATATCATAATCGCCCACAATCCGGATCCGGCTCCCGTCCGCCGCCTTTTTCTTCAAAATCCGCACTGCTTTATCCATGTCTTTTAACAGATACGGATCATAAAAATCCGCCGGCGTCCCGTCCAGATAGCGGCGGATCGCCTCATCTCCCTCGATCCCGCGGTTGCGTATGATCCGCGCCGTCACGGGATCGATCCCGAATTCCGCCGAAATCCGGTTAAAATCCGCCTTTTTTGTCTGAAGCATCCATATCTCTTCCGCCATTTCTCTTCCTTTCTTTTGTGTACCGCTTGGGAACTGCGCTTCAAAATCTGTACTTCTTAAGCTCCTTCCTCCGCTCCCGGTAATCGGGCAGAATCCGCTCCACCTCCGCCCAAAAACGGTCAGAGTGGTTCATCTCGCGCCGGTGCGCCAGCTCATGCACCACCACATAATCCAGAAGCTCCTCTGAAACCAGGGCCAGCCTCCAGTTAAAATTCAGGTTCCCGGCCGCGCTGCAGCTTCCCCACCTGGTCTTCTGGCTGCGGATCGTGATCCTTTTATAATCCACGCCCATCCTCCCGGCATAATAAGCAACCCGATGCATCAGCACCGGGCGCAGGCCGTCTATATATGTATGGATCTCCTCATCGGTAAAGACCGGCCTCTGCTCCTTTTGCTCCATCGCCTCACGGTAATGCGTTCCGATCCACCGCTCATGCTGCGCGGCAAACCGCATCGCCTCCTGTTCCGGCATACGGTATGGCATACGGAATATCAGCCTTCCGTCTGCCGAAACCTCCATGGCCATCGTCTTCCTCGATGAACGCGCCACCTCAAACGGAATCTCCATTGTCTCACCAGAGTCCCGGGGCATCCAGGGGTTCAAAATCCGCAAAAACCGCATATAGCTTCCCCTCCCTTTCTTCCGTCGTCTGAGCCGCGTCCTCCATCACCTTAGCCAGCCGTTTTCCAAACGCCCCCATCGGCGTGTCCGGATCCGCGCGGCGCGCCAGCTCCACACAGACATTCTCCTCAAGCTCTGAGCTCAGCATATCATAAAGAGCGTCCAGGTTCTTCCCGTAATGCTCCGGAAAATGAAGCTGTTCCATCAAGAACGCATGAACCTCCTGCTCTGTCTCCATCTCATTTAAATCAATTTTCAATAACCTCATACCATCCCGCCTCCTGCGGATCGTACGGAACGCGCTGCCGGACGCAGCCAAAAAGGGGACCGTAAGCGCTGTGCTAATACAGCTTTTCAAAGCTTTTATAGTGATCCTCCGTATAATAGATCAATCCGTCATTTGAAAAAACAATCCTCTTTGCGCCGCGGTACGTTCCGTCAAAGTCAATATCGCACTCAAACCACACGCGCCCCTTCTGGTCCGGCAAAAGCCCCTCATAGTTTCCAAACCTGCTTCCGCCGATATTCATGCCCGGAGCCACGTCCCAGAGGTTCCCCTCCCTGCTGACCCAACCGGCCGCTTCCGCCTCTTTTTTCGTGATAAAATTCTCCGGAAGCTGCCCGTATGTGTGGAGGTAAAGGGCCACCTCCTCCTTTGTGGTATAATGGCCATCCTCTGATACAGACAGGGACAGATGCCCGCCGTCCGCCTCCTCCGGCCCGGATTCGCCCGGCTGTGAAGCTTCCGCTCCAAAATCAGCTTCATTCTGCGCCTGCTGTTTACCGCTGCCTGAACCGCGTTCCCCCGCATCCGCCGCACGTTCCCCGGCATCAGTGTTCTCCGCCGCCGCGGACGCGCTCTTTGCCGCCGCTCCCGGCGGCGTCTGGTTTGCGGGACGGCACCCAAACAGAAGAAACACCGCCACGAAAAATGGAATCAGCCACTTCATGGCAGCCTCTGCTTTTTTCCAGTAATCCCTTAACATAACTATCCTCCCTGTGAGTCCGGGCGCCCTGTAAATTTTTGTCTCTTTGGCCATGCCCGGCCGCTTTTCCAAAAGCCTTACAGTCTATTTATTATATCGATCCCG
Organism: Otoolea muris; assembly: GCF_943193115.1. NCBI lineage: Bacteria > Bacillati > Bacillota > Clostridia > Lachnospirales > Lachnospiraceae > Otoolea > Otoolea muris. The sequence continues at coordinate 27,856 of NZ_CALPCY010000015.1, read as the reverse complement.
GGGGGAAATGTCAATGTATGGAGCTATGGCCGCTGCACTATTTGCTGCAGCCCAGCCAGAAGGCTGAGCTGTAACCACTATTTTATATCCCTTCTCCTGAACACAGAAACAGACACAGCAAATGATATAGCAAGAAGCACGATAAGCAAAAGCGGCGCCGCGTGCGTAAGGCGGATCAGAAACTCCTTTTTGACAGGCAGCGGCCTCCCATCCCTCACCGCCATAAAAACAAGCAGCCACGGAAGCACCCACAGCAGCATATTGACATACCTTGCGCGATTCACTCCGATTGCATAAATCAGCGGAATTGAAATAATCTGCATCAAAAACAGCACTCCCATGATCGCCGCCACAGAAGCGGACAATTCCGGGAAAGCGCCGGCCCCCGCCCATCCCCATGCCCCTGCCAGTATCAGGGATACCGCCGCCAAAGCAATATCCAGCAGAATGATAAACAGATACTTTGCCAGAACCATCTGAAAACGGCTGACCGGCATGGCGGCAATATAATCATTGCAGCGATACTGCTTATCATAGTGAAACGAATTATAGCAGTTCATCAGTCCCATGATGGAAATCATCATAAAAGCAATGGAAATATTCCGGAAGATGCCTGTATACACGACAAAAAACGCCAACAGTACAAGCCAGCTCTTCATCTGCGACTTAAGGACCGCATATTCTTTATATAATAATCCTTTCATATCCCATCATCTCCTCTCCCCGCGCCCCGTTCGCGCACATCTCCCTTTGCCAGATACAATAAGATCTGCTCCAGCCCCGCCGGCTCCAGGATGATATCAAAAGGCGTTCCGCTTATCCCCCGTCTTCCCCGGTCCCACTGTGCATCTTTGTCCGCCAAACGCGCCAGCGCCTCAGCGCCGAAGCTGTTTTCACGAAGCCCCTCTGTTATAAACCGTCCCTCTGCCTCCAGCGCCCGGATCTCCTCGCGGCTTCCCTTAACAATCCGGTATTGCTCTAAAATCCGATCCTTTTCCCCGCAGAGCATCAGCCTTCCGCGGTGCAGGAAGGCCGCATAATCCGCTGTCTTTTCCAAATCACTGATAATGTGCGAGGAAATGAGTACGGAATGTGTCTCATCCATCACAAACTCCCGCAGCATGTCAAGCGCCTCCTCCCGCACCATCGGATCCAGCCCGCTTGTCGGCTCGTCCAGTATCAAAAGCCGCGCTCCGTGGGAAAGGGCCGTCGCCAGCGCCAGCTTCATGCGCATCCCCCGTGAATAATCCTTCAGCTTTTTCCCCGGCGCAATCGAAAACCGTTCCAGATATCTCCCGAACAAAGGCGCGTCCCAGTTCTTATAAAGGCCGCCCATCATTCTCCCAATCCCGCGCGCGTTTAAAAAATCCGGAAGATGCAGATCCTCCAAAACCAGGCCCACATATTCCTTGAGGGCAGGCTTATCCTCGCCCGCCTTCTCCCCGAACATCCTCACTTCCCCCTCGTCCGGGCGGATCAGCCCCATGACCGCCTTAATCGTCGTGCTCTTTCCCGCCCCGTTTTCCCCCATCAGCCCCAGAATGCTTCCGCCCGGCAGCGTCAGGTTTACATGATCCAGCGAAAAATCAGCGTAATGCTTCGTCAGATTCCTGATTTCAAGGACTGCGTCCCTCTCTCTGCATTCATTCATCTCTCTTCACATCCTCCGTTTCCATCATACAGCGCCTCCAGTACCTCCTCCAGCTCTTTCAGGGAGATCCCTGATATCTTTGCCATCTCCACAGCGCTCAGAAGGCTGGCCTCAATCTTTTTAAACTGCTCCTCCCGCATCAGCTCCCGGTTCCTGCCTGTGACAAAGCTTCCCTTGCCCTGAAAGGACTCAATATACCCCTCTTTTTCCAGCTCCTCATACGCGCGTTTCGTGGAAATAATGCTCACGCGCAGCTCCTTTGCCAGAAAGCGCAGAGACGGCAGCGCAGCGCCCTCCGCCAGCCCCCCTGACAGAATCGCATTCTTGATCTGGCCTGCAATCTGTTCATAAATCGGTTGATCACCCGAATTACTGATAATAATTTTCATGGTTTCACTCTTTCCTGCCTGTTATCGATCGAATCTTCTGCACTATGCGGACACCCGCTGACGGACTGAGGGATAAAGGCAAAACAACTGTATATATACTGTTTATATTAATTATATACAGTATATATACAGTTGTCAACTGGTTTTATTATGGTATTTTATGGCTTTAACCCAAAAGCTGCGCCAGGAAATTACAACCGCCCCTCCTGATCCAGAAAGTCCAGAAACGCCTGGCACCCTTCCAGAATATCCTCATACGCCGTGTCAAAATCACCGCTGTACCATGGATCATCGATATTGCGCGGACTCGACGAAAAATCCAGCAGGCGGCACACCTTATGCATCGGATCCCCGCCCAGAATCCGCTTCATATTCAAAATATTCCGCTCTTCCATTCCTAACAGATAATCATATTTCTCATAATCAGCCCTCGTCACCTGCCTCGCGCGCTTTCCTCCGCACGAAATCCCATGCTCCTGCAGCTTACGCCTGGCCGATGGGTACACCGGATTGCCGATCTCCTCGGTGCTTGTCGCGGCCGAGGCGATGTAAAAATGATCCTCTATTCCCTTTTTGGTTACGGTATCCCGAAAAATGAACTCAGCCATGGGGGAACGGCAGATATTGCCGTGGCAAATAAATAATATTTTTATCATCTTGAATATATCCTTTCATAAGCCTTTAAACCTTGATATATCGGGCTTTTTGGCACTTTTCTTCAATTTTGTATTTTGCCCGAAACATACGCAATTCTTTATAATTCTACGCAAATTCACGGGCAAATGGTGTAGTAAGTGGTGTAGTAGATTGATGTATTTTCAACCTGATTTTCTCTTCTTTCCCTGCATATCGGTTTCTTTAAAGTCAATGATTTTCGCCATTTGCTCTGCCGCCCGGTCGAAACTTGCATGAGTGTAAACATTCAATGTAACACCTACATCAGAATGCCCCATTACATATTGCAGGTTTTTGATATCCATATCGGCATTTGCCATGTTTGTACAGAACGTATGACGGAACACATGGGGCGTGATATGGGGCAGCGGCTTATCCGGATGCAGCTTCTTGTATTTCTTCATAGCCCAGCGCATTTCATTTTCGATATGCAGCGCCACTTTAGGCTTATCGTCTTTATCCAGCAAAAGGAAACTGCTGTACCCGTCTACAATGATTTCTGTTTTCACTTTTTTGCGGCGGGCAAGGATATTGCTCAGACTTTGATAAACTTCTTCTGTCATGGGAATGTAACGGCAACCGCATTCTGTCTTGGTTTTTTCGACATAATACTTTCCGCCTCTCTCCCGGACAAGCTGGTGATCCACTCGGATTCTCCGGTTTTCAAAATCCAAATCTCTTTTTGTCAAACCGCAGAACTTGCTGACATGCATACCGGTTCCCAGCAACACAACAAATTCATCGTAATACTTCGCATAAGTTTTATCCCTCCGGATAAAATCCATCCAAAGCTCCTGCTGTTCCTCCGTCATGGCAATCCGCTTCTGTGAATTGTTAGGAACAACATCAACCAATTTGAAATCAAAGGGATTTCTGCGGATAATATCCTCATTGTATGCCATTTGAAAGGCTGGCTTGATAACGCCCCGGACGCTTGTAATGGTGCTGTATCCTTTCCCTTCGCCGTGAAGCTTCATAATCCACTTCTGGGCGTCTGATACTTTGATCTCCCTTATCTGACGATAACCGAAATCTTCTTTCTTGACCAAATTCAGCACAAAATTGTAACCGACTTTCGTGTTGTAGCGAACTCCCTGTTTCAGACTGATGTATCGCTCTAAAAGGTCTATTACGGTAATCTTTCCGGCAGCATAGTCAATTCCGTCGTCAAGCTGCTTTTGAATCGTCTTTTCTTTTTGCCGCAGCTCTTTCAAATCAGAGGAATAAATGGTCTGGCGCTTGCCACGGATATCAGTATAACGATATTGATAAATCAGGTCTTTTCTTTGGCTCTCTCCTGTCCGCAGGATTCTCCCTTTATTGTCTTTTCTCTTCTCGGACATTTTCAAACTCCTTTCCGTGATGGAAAGAGCCTTGATATGACTCATTCATTGTACCATATCAAAGCTGATTTTACACCACAAGTTTCATAAAAACCGCAAGAAATGAGATAACTGCTATTGTCAGATAGAATATTCCTGCTCGATATACTGATCGAACAAGCGGCGTTTGATTAACCGCTTATTGCCAACCCACAGGACAAACCGGCAGTTCTTCTCATTTGTAAGCTTGCGCAGTTAATTAATGCCAATTCCAGAATAAGCTGCCGCTTCTTCCAGACTTAGGTTACTCTTTTCCCAAATAGGAACTTCTTTCATTGGCTTTCGCCTCCCTCCATGAGTTTCTTTAACCGATGCATTTTCTGCTGTGCGGTCACTCTGCGGAAGTTCCCGCCTGTAAAGCAGACAGGTACGCACATTTCAAGCATCCTGTCATAAATGCGTGCGTGGGCTGTGTCCTGCGGGTGCTGCATCTGCTCCAGCGTGAGGTTTGTTGTCGTAATCAGTGGCTTATTACTGCGGTATCGGCTGTCTATCACGTTATAGACCTGCCCAAGACCGTATTCCGTACCCCTTTCCATTCCAAAATCGTCAAGGATAAGCAGAGGATAGGCGCACAGCCTTGTTATGTATTCATTCCTGCCTTCTGCACTGGTAAAGAGGTTATTCAGTATCATAGCAAAGTTTGTCATGCAGACGGGTATTTCCTGCTCCATAAGGGCATTAGCGATACAGCCTGCAAAATAGCTTTTTCCGGTACCAACATTTCCCCATAACAAGTAGCCGATATTTTCAGACTTCATTGTTTCCCAATACTCCACATAAAAATGCGCTTTCTCTATCTGTGGGCAATTACCGTTGTCATTCCCAAAAGTCCAGTGCCGCATAGCCGGATCAGTGAAGCCGTCCCGTTTCAGGCATTCAACCTCGTCACTGTGTTTTTTCTCTAATTCCTTTTTTTCCAACCTTTCACGTTCTGCCCGGCGACAGTCACATTCAGACGGGTGGCGGTCACGCCCGAATAAAGCTTTGCCCTGGGGAAAATAAGCTTCTTTGGGTTTATGGCATTTCCCACAGTACAGCAACCCGTCCTCCCCCCCTTATAATCCTCCGGTTTCTTTGTTGTGTCCATCATATCCAGAACCACGTTATCTAAAACATTGCTCATAAACTGTCCCCCTCACTATATGAATAATCAGATATCCCTTTCTTTGGCGCTGCCTTTCCAATATCCTCCTGCGCCCATTTGTAAATCGTGGCGGCATGGTTATGGTATTTCCGTCCACTTGAAGCGATATATGCGGATAAGTGGTCGATGTAATATTCCCATTTGTCAGGCAGTTCTGATTTCAGGCTCTCAAGCTCCGCATCAGAGAGAAAAACATTACAGAATTTCCCATAAGCAGTGTGGGTGGATGTTCCTTTCTCTCCCTCTTTTTCTAATTCTTTATCTATCTCTATCTCTTTCTCTACGCTACAAATCTGTTTCAAATTATTACAATCCATTTCAGCTGTGTTACATTGTAACAGCCTGCCCTCTGTGACATACTGTTTTTTCCGTTCCCTATGCGCCCTCACACGCATCGCTGAAGCTGTTTCCGTTCCGATAATTGACGGGACTTCCGTAAGCTGATACTCGTCATCATCACAGATTTCTATCAGACCATGCCGCCGTAAAAATGCAAGTGTCAGCTTTACGTTCTCTGCGTCCTCGTCAAGCGCAAGCGCAATCTCCGAAGCGAAGTTGTCCTCCGCTCCCTCAAAGTAAAGTTTCCCCTCGTCCTTTAGTAATAACAGCATCATTTTCAGGTAGATAATCGTATGTGTGTCACCGCCCGCTATGGATCGTAATTTCTTGATGCGCTTGTCTGAAAACCAGTCTGCTTTCAGCTTTAGCCAGTAATATCTCTTTGCCATAAATGCCTCCTTAAACGCACAAAAAGGACAGCACAGACCTTTCCCATAGATCTGTAACTGCCCTTTCGCTGTGTTAATGATAATAATTCAAAATCCCACGAAAACATCTGCAAACAATTGGGAAGAATTGCAGAATCATATATGGGATTATGTATTCAGTTTTTGATATACTTGTACTAAAGTTTCAGCTTATAAGCCCCATATTTTTGGAAAACACGTTCCAGGATTTTTTATCTTCTCCCTCCGTCTCATCATACATTTTTTGAGTTTTCTTGCTCGTATTATGTAAGTGTATTGTTGTACAGCTTATAACTGTCCATAATAAAAATTCCACCACCTGCTCCCTACTTTGTGTATATGGGATAACCATAGGCGAGGGTTAAAATGTCGTTGCATATCGTGCGAACGAAAACGCCAAATCCCTTGATGTAACGTGACCACTGACCCCAAGAATATTGACAATTTCCATTCTGCGGTCTGTGGCGATCATATACTTTCCTCCCTTCGTTTAGCCCCTTATAATAGTAAATGGTAAAGGTGCAAAATTCCTTCCTATTTCAAAACTTTTCAGAATTTTTTCAATCAGTATGGGCGGTAACGCCTGTATTGGTTTTGAAACAGTCTGCCTATGCATACTAAACCCGTTTGTATTCCATTTCTGAAATAGCAAGCACTGCCTATGGACGTCCATAGGCTAAAATAGCAAGCACTGTCTATGTCATAACATAGGTTCATTTTTTCAACTTTTTCCTGCCAGAATCTATTGGAAAATCTGCTTGCTTTTGGTTGCTAAGGGATATATTCCCCTAACCCCTTTTTGAAGAAAATACATGACTTTTTTATAAAAAAGACTGACATAAAAAATAGCAGTTCCCAGTTTGTCACCGGCGATCCGCTGAAATCATTATTTATAATTATTATGCCTTTGTTCCTCTGCCACCGTGTTTTCCTCTGGTTATAACGAAGAGTGCGATGCTGCTCACGGTTCCAACTGCACCAAGCGCACCATTTCTGATTTTTACCGCGCGTTCTCTCCTGCAGTTATCACAGATCTTATGCTTATTTGTACTCGAAAGCTCGCATCCGCACTTCTTACAATACATTATTTCACTATTATCAGCAACCTTATTCTTGGTCATCATTTTCACCTCCGTCATCTGTTGCTGTCAGCAAATCCCGCATCTGAAACTCTATCTGCCCTGAAGATATATCAAACGACGATATTCTTGTAGCTATATCTGAAAACTCATCTACAATCTCAATTCTTTTCTGTGAAGAATTTTCATTGAGCAGAAGCAATGTATCTCTCTTATTAAGACCATTGTCTTCAATAAATGTTTTGAACTCACTTAAACATTCGCGACACGGCTCATACTCCCCAAGCATTGCATAACCTTCGCATTCTATTTGAACAGCATTCGTTATATACACAAGGGCTTGGAAGGAATCAATAGCTTTTTGGCTGATATCTCTCTCACCCTTTGGGGATAGTATCAGCTGAAGATCGCTCTTATGAGAATGTTCAATAATATGACTTATATTCTGAGAGAAATTTCGCATAAGGGTTCTCTTCGCATCTGTCGCGCTGTTTACAACTCCTATTAAAGCAATTTCTCTCAGCTTTGCATCCTGTATCATCCGTGCCTGCTTCAATTTATCACGGGAACTTTCGGCCATAGCCAGCCGATCATTCTGTAGTTCAATATGTATCTCTCTAATGGCGTCTCCGACATACTCAATCTCATCTAATATCTGTGCCATAACAACATGCGTAGAGAGATTATTCAGCGACTGTGTCAGGTTTGGCGTAAGGGACATGTCTTCTAACCGGACTTGCTTTACAAAACCGTCAGCATCTCTGATTGTCGGAAGAATTTCTCCCTGTTTATCAATCGTAAAGCGGTATATTCCTTTATCGATCAAGTCTTTAACATAGCTATCCATTTTGGCAATCATCACATGCTTTTTATTTGCCATAGCCCCAATGACTTCAGCAATAGCCGGAAGCTTAACCTGTATCGTTTTCCAACTACCAAAATATTCGATAAGGGTTTTATTGTCCTCATAGGAAATCACACTCAGATCTCCCCTATTAGGTTTCCACTCCTCAATATCATATTCAAAGATTGGAACAATCTCGTATTTATCTTGTTCGCTAATGGGCCGTTCAGCATCTGCACTCTGGAAACCGCAATGAGGACACTTTGTCGCCCTATCAGAGATTTTAGTTCCACATTCTGGGCATAGAATCAAACTCATAATTCTGATACTCCTTAACGATAGTTACTTTCCTTGCAGAAACTCCGACATCTTGCCATATCCACTGATATAAGCACCCTTTTGAGCTCTTGTCAGTGCTACATATAGCAGACACTTTTCAGCAGTCATTGTTTCCTGCTCACTGACTGCATCCGTATGGTCAATTGCCGAAGCTAACGGAATAATCCGATTGTTGGCCGCCACAACAAACACATACTGGAACTCCAGTCCCTTAACCCTGTGCATCGTAGCAACACGGATTCCATCCAGCCCACGATCATCCGCCTTATTTCCCTTGATCTCATAACAGCGGATTCCGCTCGAAGTGAAATGAGCGATGTAATCATCCAGCAATTTGTGCGTCCTGGCGACAACACAGATATTTTTTGCGGACACACCGCCATCAATCAACCCTTTGACTTTTGCCAGGATTGCATCAAATTCCTCATTTGCGTTCGCTGTAGCAATTATCTCCGGAACTAATCCATGCGTAAGGGACTGACAACGGTCCCCAGTGTCGAATGAATCGTCAAGATCATCAAAGGATATTCCATTCAGTAAAGCAAATGCCGCCTTCCGAATCTCTTCCGTTGTTCTATAATTGATTCTCAGAACGCTGCTTCTTCCTCTGATATTGATTCCACACTTTGACAGAGCAGCCTTGTTTTTATAAATCCTCTGGTGCGCATCGCCGACTATAAAGATATCGTTCTCGTGCTCTTCACCGGCAATTGACCTGAGCAGATGAAATGCATTTGCGCTAAGATCCTGTCCCTCATCAACGATGACATGCTTATACCTCGTTTCTGAGGATATTTTTTCTATTAACAACCTGCACTCATACATAGCAGTGTTGATATCTCGGACCTGATTTTCCTTCATCAGATTCTGGTATGCTTCAAACACCTTCCAGATCTGCATTCTCTTCTTTCTATCCAGCCTGGTACCGCGTCCGGTTCTGCTTGCCTTTACATATTTCTCTAGCGAAAACGCCTCCTGTGCGACAACAACACGATTGTATTCTTCTTCATAGAAACTTACAGGGAATTCACCGGAAAAATCCGTTCCCAGCACCGCTTCTTCCCAGAGATTATCAGCCTTTTCTTCGTAGACAATCTCAGCTGGATATCCATGCTCACGAAGGAACTGAGATACCCACGCATCAAGATTGATCACATCAATTCTTCTGATCTCATCCAACGTACAAATCTTTCTCAGATTATCCTTGATATCAGAGGCCAGGTTTGCTGTATAAGTAGTAAAAAGGATTCTTTCTTTATCCTTCAACTCCGTTGCCAAATGCTTAGCTCTGTGCATTGCAACAACAGTTTTTCCGGTGCCTGCACCACCAAGTACTCTTGCAGAACCAGAATAGCTTTTATTAACAATTTTTCTCTGTGTCGGATGAAGGAATACTCTCCATTTTTCAAGTGGCTCTGCCATGACTCGGCGGAGTTCTTCTTCCCCTTCAACAACCACAAAGGATTTTAGCGATAACGGGCTTTCCAACGCATCCGCCAGGTTCTCTGTAGGTTCACTGCCCTCCTTCTCTTCTCGGAAGAGCTCAATTACCTCATCAACAGGGATGCCTTCAACAACCCATGAAAGCGCCTCAAATGTATCACCTGAGAAGCTGCTTTTCTTATCATAAAACTCCTGTGCATCTCCGATAGACCTCACAAATGGGATCTGCTCTTCCGGAACTCCAAGCTCAATTAGACCCTTATCCGTAAGTTCCGCAAACAGTACAACGTCCTGTGCTGCCGGTTCCACAACCGGTGTTGTCACAATATCAAATACCTGAATGGCTCCAGTCTTCGGATTGATCTCACATTTTTTATTCCTCGCCCAATCATAGGCCTCATCATGATGATCGACCCAGAGAAGCAGATAAACGCCCGTCTCAGGCTGTCTTACGGTGATTCCACGGTAGGTATCATCAATCCGTACAGACCAGATTTTTTTGTCCATTCCGCCATTAATTTTTTCATAGTTGATTCCCGGAGACTGTGGATTATTACGGAACTTATTGATGAACTCTGTAACCTTCCCCTGAATCTGCCTCGGCAACGCTGCAAATGCCGTAAGAAAATCTGCGGATATTGCTACCTTTGCTGCTACCTCCATCTATCACACCTCCTTGAACGTATCATCTATCTCATCCGATACGGTAAATATTTTCCAACCTGAAGCTTTGGCCTTTTCAATATTTGCAGCTTGATCTTCGGTCATAAATCCAATTTTACTCTTAGTCCATGCCAGCTCAATTTCAGCGATGACTTCTCCGGATGCATCCGCGAGCTCATACCCCGCCTCTTCAGGTGCAGGAATACCACGCATTTTACATTCATCAGCAATACTCTTACTGATATCATCAAACAACATGGATTTTATTTCATCCCAGACTTCCACGGATATTTCAGACGGTACAACATCTTCTGCTGAGGTTTCCACCTTGCCATTAGGCAACGCTGAATATGTCTGATTATCGAGTCCCGTATAGCATACAGCGATAAACTGATCATCAAACTGCATCACATTAGAGAACTGCCAAAAGCCATTCCACTCCTGTTCATACTTGTCCGTTCTGGAATCTTTACGGTCATCCAGCACAGCACAAACCGAAACAGATGCATTTCTGTCAGATTTCATCTTCGCTGCCAGAATTCCGGCATACATGTAAAGATGTGTATTATCACTCCGTGGAATCCACGTACCAAAGAATGTCCCCGGCTGCACGAAATCATCCCCTGTATAATGAGTCTGCCCGTTCACCTTTCCGGTAATGTCATTCCAATTGATGAAATCAATAGTACTTGCCGCCTTTGCCGGTTCCAGAAGGGATAGAGATATACCATGTGCATGCGCCGCAAACAACTTATCAGATCCATCCATTTCCAGATATCTCATCAGCAATTCCATAGCAGACATCTTGTTTGGCCTTAAAGCATCCGCTTTGGCTGCACTGATCGTAGGCTGATACATCTTTGCACCGGATGGCATCTTCTCGTAGGTCAATGTCGGCGTGAAATAATCTCCCTGCTGGGTAAACACAGACTGTACATCTCTCCAGCTGAGACTCCATACACGATACCTTCCGCTTCTTCGGATTGCTTCCCTCTTTAATGTGTCATCTGCGACTTTATCCTTATGATAGATAAAGCCATCTGTAAAGATTGCGACCGGAAGCTTATCTGATTTCCCAACAGGACTAATAATGAAATCCGGCTTACAAGTAACCTTGACACCCTGAGTAGCATCAAGCAATACCTGAGGTTCAATCTCCCAAGTCTGATCATTGATCTTTAGTATGTATCCTTCCTTGCCGGAAATGAGCGACTTGGAAATATCCACCTTGCGGTTCTCATTTCCCATTTGAGCAAGAGCTTCTACAAAACGCCGCTCCAGTTCACTGTCAAACAAAGAGTTGACGGGAACGTTGGCTAGTTTCCCTATATTTGTCAGATTGTCTTTCCCGCTCAGAATAGATCTGAGAATCTGGATTGCTGTTCTTCGAGAAATGTTGCCAATATTCTGACTCTGCCTATATGCATACAAGCAATGATAGCAACCATCTTTCTGCGGATCTTCCTTGCAGGAACACTGTTCCAGTTTCTGAAGCGCACGTTCGAAGATATCGATGAGCGAATTCTTTTCATTCATCAATTGCTTCAAGTATCCCGTACCGCCAGGAACAGAATCATATATTACAAGATACTGCTTCCGGTAATCAGCATCCGGAATCGGTACTTCGCTAACTGTTGCCCGCAAGTGATCCACATTACCAAAGTATTCCTTCATACCAAGCATAAAAGTAGCTGTGAACGACTCTGTTCGTACATTAGAAGAATCCATTGTTGTGGCCGGAATCAAGATACGCAGCGCCTCTGTTGCAAACTCGCGGTAAAGGAATAAGCACTCTTCAAATGGATCATTGCTGAATGCAGGCATCTTCCTGGTCTTACAATAGAAAGTGTGTACTTCTTTTCCGTGATCTGGCTGAATCTTTCCGCAGTACTTACAGAGCTTGAAGCCCTTTCTGACATCTTCAACACCAGACACAGAAAGCTTCTCGCCCACGATATCGCTTTCACCGAAATTGATTTCTCTAAGAGTAGCTTTCTTTACAAACTCATATCCAAACGCAAACTCTTCATTGTCCATCTGGTAAGCACTTGAAATATCATGATCTTCGTCTACATCTACAAGCAACTGCTTGCAGTAGAATACATTTGACCGGTCATCGCTCTCATCAGAAATAAGGCTCTTGGTATAATCCATATTGGAATAGACCATCTGCACCTTCAACATATTGCGGACCTGTCCAGAATCCGCCCATGCAGGACTTCCGCACTGCGGACAGCATGCAGTATTCTTTCCTGCCTCTTCAATCTGTGCATGAGAGCAGTTTGGACACAATCTCCACTTGGCCGACTGGGAGCTGGTCAGATCAATCTGGTCTATTGTCAGCTTTCTACCGTCAACATAAAAACTGTTATTCGGTGCAAATTCGCTGATAGCTGCAGAAGCACTGCGGCTATATTCATAAACAGACTTTCTATATTTTTTCTTTGTTTCACCCTCTCCGGCATCTGCCTCATCCTTACGATATAGGACAGCTTTCAGAATGATTCCGGCCTCCGGGAAGGCATAGTTCGGAAGCAGACCTTCATCAGACAGGAAATTGAACACATCTTTCTTGTTCAGTTCCTTTAACACGTTGATGAGAGCTGCCTGCTCTGCCTTCAGTTCCTTTATCTCATCCTCATAGGAAGAATCTTTCGGCTTGCTTTCCAGATCCTTCACCATGTCTTTCAGTTGCTTTATACTTGCTGACAAAGAATCTCTCTGCTTTTTCATCGCCTCAAAAGCTTCAAGAATGCTCATATGCATCGGACTCTTTTTGAGACGGTCACCCTGGGCAAATTCTTTCAGTTCCTGCTTTGCTGTATCATCCAGGTATTGAACAAACAGCTGGATGAACGAATTCAGCAGATGTGTAAGATTATTCTGCACGTAGCTGAGGAAATTAAACGGGAACATATCCATCGGATGGTTCTCTAATTTCCCAAGGATTATACCGATATTTTTAGGGATAGACTGTTCCGGTACTCCGCGTTTCACCCAGGAATCCATGCAGTAGGCAACAAACTGACGTTCCAAAACGGCTGAAGCCTTCAGGAAAATCTTCGGTGGCTGCACATTGCCTTCCATCATATCCAGTGGATCCGCATAGAAGTACAGATCATGAGGTCTCGCAGCTGCAACAGCCAACGTCAATGCATTTCCATCTTTACGCCCTGCACGTCCGGTACGCTGCAGGAATTGTGCCTGAGCCGGAGGCATGCTGCAAAGAATGACTGTAGAGAGGTCACCGATATCGATACCCATCTCAAGCGTAGGTGTACAAGACAGAACATTCGGATCCCAGACCTTCTGTCCGTCCTTACTCCGCTTGAAGTCTACCTCCAGCGCTTCTCTGTCATCACGTTCCAGCAGGCCGGTGTGCTCCTTAGCATTTATTCTGGCGATATCACCGGATGTGAATAGTTTTCCGTAATAATCCAGTTCATTGCTCCCTTCTGCTTCAAAAGAACCATTGCATACGCTTCTCATGCAAGGAGCACCTTCCCATAAATCCTTATTCTCTTCAGAAACAGCATAACCGATTCCACAGGTGTCGCACTTAAGCTGAATCACCTTGTCCGTGATGTATACACGGTCCTTATCCAATCCATAGACAACATAGTCCGAAGCCACCTGAATCGTTACCACCAGACCAGACTTCACCAGCTCCTCCAGAATAATCTGGCTGATCATTGTAAAAGTCGATGGCTCAATTATGAATTCATCACAGCATGATGAAATCCAGTCTGTATATTTTCTCTCTGCCACAGTATCGAAATTGAAATTCCGTTTTCCCGTAGGATTATTCTGCTTAAAAATGAATCGCGGCGTATTTCTTCCGGACTGCCTTCCGGGCATCCAGCTCACTCGATCATTGGAGAGTAGATATGTATTCCCGTTTTCTTTCAAAAATAGATAGAAGGTATCATCATCAAAGGCGCCGTTCTGCCGCATGATATTTATATAGCCAGCAACCATCTGCTCATATCGCTTCGCAGATGTGTTCGGCAGTGATCCGATCTCATTGGTCACACGCTCATATACATTACTGGCAACCTCCAGAAGTTCTTCTTCCTTGAATGACAGGCAGGAACAGCCGGACTTCTCCAATGTACGTCCAATACGGCTTGTAAGACCGTATTCTAGCATGATCTCATAGGAGACCCTTTTATCTATATCACACATCAGCTTTTTGGCAAGTGCATCCTTACCAAGCTTACGATTCTGGATCATTTCCTCATAAGCACGCATCCACATCATATTCGGTGCAATGAAAAGGCTGACAAAACTTTCATCGTCTATCTGAGCATGCCAATAATCGATGAACCCCTTTGTAAAATGAGCAAGTGACTTCCCTACACCACCGTTTTCTACATAGCGCTGCAGTGCACTTCTAAAGCCAAATCTCCATGTTCTGGCATTAAAGAATCCGGCACGATGTGCAGCATCCTGGACATTATCTGAGAAAGCCAGTGTCTTCTTGTCATCGTTGAACTTTGATGCAAACAGCTGTGAAATGCTCGTGCTAATCTCCGTTGCACTCCGAAGACCCATCAAGGAAATACCGCGCTTTGATCCGCAGAACGGGCACACAAACTGCTTATGATTCTTAGAACCAGTGGTCTTGATTGGATTCGGAATCAGGACTTTAACCGTATCAGCGCCACAATTATCGCAAGAAGCAGATGCATCTTCCCCAATCTTTACCTGTAGACATTCTGGGCATAGCTGCGCTTCAATGAACCCCCACGGATGATCACTCTCCTTATGAGGGAACATCATTACAATCTTTTCATCAGCCTTAAAATACAGGTTATAGAATGCTTCCAAACTTGTTATGGTTGCATTCATGCGTTCACTTAGTATCGACGTCCATCCGGTGGCTCCGCAATCACGGCAGTTGACCACAGGCAGGTATTGCTTTGCCTGCTGCTTATTCAGATCATGAGCTATCGAGTACGTAACCATTTTCGGTGACACCCTTGCCACCAAGCGGCGCAGTTCTCTCATCCAAAGCTGAACCTGGACATTTAAGAAAGGTCGCAGACTTTCTGCCGATCCAGTTCTGGCATAGGAAATAAGCGCCAGAAGTGCATTTACTGCCTCTGCCGGATCTTCCATTTCTTTTAATGCCGGGTAATTGACACTCAGTTCATCAACAATGGCTGAAACCTGATAATAATTCCCTTTTATGAAAGAAATCATCGCCTGCATAAAGCTGTGGTGCATCAGCTGCTCACCTAAGGCAATCTTTCCCTCCGGTGATGAAATATCGATATCCGGAAGATTCATCCACGCCTTTACAGCTTCCGTAATATAGGCTTCTTCATCATCCTGCTGAGTCAGCGTAATGAGTTTCTTAATCTGCTCATTTTCCGGAATTATAAAATCCGTGATATCAGAATCCGCAAAGAACTCTGATGGCGACAGTCTATCCTCTGTGATTACTGCATTGTCTTCAAATGGTTCTCCGAAAATCTCAGATGCATACTCCAGGATTCTCTTTCCATTGTCCTTGGAGCCCATCGTTGCAGATGTTCCGATGCAACAAAGATAGCCCGTCGGTGTCCAGAGACGCGATTTCAGACGCCGAAGCAAACATGCCAGATCTGTACCCTGCGCACCGTCAAAAGTATGTAATTCATCGACAGCAATATATTTCAGCGTATCCGGTGCATTATCCTTCCAAAGACCGGCATCCTTCGGACGAACCAATAGATAATCAAGCATCTTGTAGTTTGTCATCAGAATATCTGGCGGCGTATTAAGCAATGTCTCATGATCCGTGATGACATTATCTTCGCTCATCATGCGGCTCGGTGTATGCTCACGACCACCAACATACATACCAACAGTCACATTTCCTCGAAGCTCCGGACTTTTATGAATAAGGTCTGCTATACGTCTGGCCTGATCTGTTGCCAGCGCGTTCATCGGGTAAATAATGAGCGCTTTAATACCATTCTCACCTCGGTGTTGATAACAGTATTCCAGAATAGGATACAGGAAGCACTCTGTCTTACCAGAGCCGGTGCCTGTTGCAATCAAGGTGGATTGTCCATCGTCACCGGTCAGTCTCTGAAAAGCCGTATCCTGATGAACATACGGGAGGTATGCAGGACGGATTGCCTCAAAGTAGTCTGGCATTTGCTCTGCCACCCGGAAAGGAAGGCGCACAGACACATAAGGTTCGTGATAAACAGAGTCCTTTGTATCTAGCATATTTCTAACGGAACCTCTAAAAGGCTCATTCGTCATCGGGAATGTAGTCTCTATATAATCCCCAATGCCTTTTTCCAATTGCTTGGCAAGTATGGATGGTAACATACTGTATAGCCTCCTTTATCTTGTGTTACTGCTCGAAATTCTTATATTTCTCCTTGAAGAATTTCCATGCAGTCTCATAATCCTGTTCACGATCACAACGATCAAACGGAGCGACGTATTCAATCGTTCTTTCTACAGGGCCACCAGGCATGGTATCGTCTGAAATGGTGCGAGTAAAAACATATCCTGCTGGAGCATTCTTCATAACATAATCCCATGAGACAGTACCATGTTGAGTAGGAGTGACGACATTAGCTTTCTCAAATTCTGTTCGGGAAAATCCAACGCCATTAAGACTGCGGTTGTTAGTAAAAGCTATTCGTCCATTTGCGTCATACCAAGTGTCCGCCTCATAGCTTTGTAACACAGGGAATTGAAGGCGGTAGATAGTTATGAGCTGTTCTAGGGTTATGTCTAGAGCCATTGCTGTCAAAACATCAATTTCTACCAATGCCTGCCGGCGTTCATAATCGGTACGGAGAGGAGTGCCCCAGGCCCACTCGGAGGTTAAAGTTGTAAACTTTTCAGGACGGAGACGTGGATCGGACTTAGACCATGTCCCATCCTGATATTTTTCAGCCCAACACATATGCCAGTAATCAGCATATGCTTTTGTTAAACAATTTAACATTAAGGCCCTCACTGTAATATTCCAATTTTTCTCTGCATTAAGCAGTGGAAATATTGAAATTGTACTCAAATATATATCTGACTTCCCTGTGCATTTGATAAAGAAATCATACGGTATGCTTGCTTCACATCCAGCAAGAGTTGCCATGTCCACACTGTTTTTTAGCGATAGTGAAAAAACAGTGTTGACATGTGCTATCGCCCTCGGGGCGATAGCACATGTCAACGTCCTTTCACCACCTTGATTCAACATTCTTCTCGAAAGTAATCTGTATGTATTCAAATAATTTTCCCCCCATCCAGTGACAGGGGCACAATTCCCATAATTCTCTCTATCTATCCGTGGACCATAATTACATCTCTGTAAATATGTCTCTGGCAAATTTGTTAAATCGATATTATCAAAATCGCTATTCTTCACACATATTCTCCGCGATGTCTTAAACAACGGATTAGCAACATTTGTATGAGGCCCAGAATAAATCATGTCATATTGACTTTCTGGAAAGTGGACATTTCTATAAATAGTCCCATCCTTTTGCGCACCTGTTTCATGCCACATTTCACTTGCGAAGACATCATCCATAATACTTCCTAAAGTCATTTCATGCTTTGCAAACTGCTCAAGGACACTTACAAATTGGCATACATGAAGCACTGGCATTTTTGCCGATTTCCAATTATTACTAAGATCAAATAGTTTTGCAAACAGCATCAATTCTTTTTTTGTCACATGTATGATACGACTTGGATGGCCTGTGGTGTTCCATTCACCATTCTCATCTTTGATACCCGGAATCGGTGCAGAAGGATTGCTTTCATAGCACTCTTCGATGCTTTTCGCCTCGTAAAGATTACAGATGGTATCGAAAGAGGCCATCTGTGGATCACCGTACACATTCAAACTAAATTGTGTATGGTGATGCACTTCGGGAAATAGTTTTCGCTCATTCGCAAACATAAAATGTTTGCGAAGTCTCGCATACAATTTTTCCCGAAGTGCCCCACCCCTTGGATCGTCATAGACGCCCTCGGGGTGCAAGAATGCGGCTACACCACATTCGTTGTTAAACATCCATGCCTGAGGCAAAAAACATTTGTATAGATTAACGGCACCTAAAATATCTGGATAATTCTGCATTGCACCTAAAAAACTCTTTTGGCCAGATATAGCTTCATATTCGAAAAAATACAATTCCCGAGTCAAGTCATTTGCAAGTGCTTCACCCCGATGATGTGTGGTCTGGGTAGCAGTCAGTTTCTTCACAGCAAACATAGGATTCCTGTCAGACAGAATGCCTTGCTCATTCCACTCAACTTTTATCCATGGTGGATTCCCGATAATCAGGTCAAATCCTCCTCTCTCTGCAAAGAGGTCTGCAAATTCTAATTCCCAATGCATAAAGCGATTCTGTTCTGCAATCTCATACACTAAATTTAACCTTGGATTTTCCTTACGTAGATGCGGAATATCTACAATAGAACCAGAACCATACGTTGCAACGATATCCAGTGCAATCTGTTCCATCTCTGTTGGAAACAGGGAATATTGTCCATCTTTCGCAGTCTGGCTAACCTGGACGGATCCCATTGTCCCTTCCAGAATTAAGGACATATCAAAAAGAAATTCACTTCTGCTTGGCAGTAAGTCAGCTTTATCAATCGGCCAGAACCAGAGCGCACACCAATAATCCATAGCAAACTTCAGTCTCGCATATGGACCGGCGTTTCTCATATGTTCAGATTTATACAGTTCACTCAGGATTTGATCCTTCTGTCTGATCGTTGTATGAGAATCCGCAGCATCATCCTCATATCCATAAACAGACAGGGAATCCTGGGTTTTAGCCTCCACCTCTTTCCTGAGATTGATCTGTGCTTCCCATAATTCATCAATAGCAGTAGACAGACGGAGCAACGTTACCAAATCATCCTCACTGTATGGCTCTGTGAATTTCTTACTCCACTTCGCCATTGCTTTGATTTTATCCGGCTCCAGCGATTTGATGACTTTATCAGAATAGCTGCACATGCCAGGATCTCCCAACAGGAAATGATATACCTGCTTTCGCGGCATGCGTTTTGTTCCAAGCGGCACTCTGTCCGGTGCATTCTCATACCAACGGAGTCCCTTTGATGTAGTACTGAGGGATTCCACACGGTACACTTGTCTTCTTGCTCCGATCAGCGAGTTGCCGTTGATCAGTTGCGTTCCAAACCACGGCACAAAGC
This sequence comes from Otoolea muris, assembly GCF_943193115.1. Lineage (NCBI taxonomy): Bacteria > Bacillati > Bacillota > Clostridia > Lachnospirales > Lachnospiraceae > Otoolea > Otoolea muris. The sequence goes on along the minus strand of NZ_CALPCY010000015.1, from coordinate 8,309 downwards.
CGCCTTCATAGATCGTATTCAGCCAGAGTGATACTTCCGCCAGTTCTACAGCAACAGGATTCAGGTCGATGCCATAGACGTTCCTGTCCGCCATATACATCTTGACCTTCTGCAGTTCTTTCAACCGGTCATTTGCAGGGATCATCTCCCCACGCTCTTTCTGTTTTTTATCCAGATACGCTTCCGCAAGCTGTGTGATGGCTTCATTCAAGAATGCTGCGGATCCCATTGCCGGCTCACAGATGGTCAGATGTAGGATTTCATCTGCAGTCTTTCCTTCCAGCAGTTCTTTCAGCGCATACTTGACCAGGCATTTCGTCAGAACTTCCGGTGTATAATAAGAGGCAGACTTTTCCCTTTCTCTGCCGGCCAAACGATAAATAAAAGTCCCCTTCTCGTATTTGCGGAGCTGACCCTTCTTATGCTTCCCATCCGGATCATTCTTCTCATAACGAACGCGCTCATCTTCGGTATACTGATCCAATTCATCTTCAGTAACGAAGTATCCAACGTCCAGTTCATTAAAACTGTCTCCAGCACGCTTTACTTCAAAAAGCGTCGTCTCAGCGATAAATCCACGATAAGAAAGCAGGGCCTCATACACGGATCCCATCTGGTTGATTCCCAGATTCGCATAAGAAATACGCCCACGCCTGTCATTCCGCCGCCCAGTCTCACGTGTAAGGCTCATAAGGTCTATAATCCGAAGCATGCAGGAATTGCGAAGCTTCGACTTTGTAATCATCTTTGTATAATCAGGATCAAAGATATGTGCCTTAAGTGGTGCAATTACGAACATATCGTGCAGGCTCTCTTCCTGAGAATACTTCAACAGATCTTCCTCAGTCTCCGGATATCCGCTATAAATCAGGTTGTACAGTTTGGAAAGTGTCTCATGAAGGAAATACCCATCTCCAACCTCAGTCACGTCATCTCGGATATCATCAGCAATGTCTCGAAGATTATCCAAAGAGTATCCAGACTTATATGTCAGATTCTGGATCGGTGCATACCCAAGTTCCGGTCTTGCCTCAATAAAGAGCACAAAAAGCATACGGTACATATACCGCAGGCATTCTAAGGTCAGGTCGCCGGCATCTACCGGATCTGTTTCCAGATTCCTCCCCTGACGAGTAACCATATCGTAAAGTACTTCGTTTCCAAGAATCTCTATGCTTTCACGGAGTGCATACTTCAGATCCTGTGATACCCCTGCAGCATGCTTCTGAGAATTAGCATCCAGTTCGTCCAGGAGTGCTGTTCCGTCTTCAGGGCACAAACTATTTCTATGCAGAAGAACTGCCATCGCCTGCAGTGTGGATTCTTCGTGACGACTGAATATATCCTCAAGTTCAAATTGCAGATATCTCTTCTCATTCCACTTATTTCGGTCGATGAGCGCAATCTGGTTCATGTCAATCAACAGAATAAAGCGTGGAGGCTCTGCCTGACCAAACAGGATCTTTGTAATGAGATCCTCATTCGGAATATCGGTAAGAATATTGGCCGGTACTGAATACAGCCCTTCTTCTGCTACTTCATCTGCAGCAAAACAAAACTTGTCCAGAATGGCAGCTTCTTTATCATCAGAGGTTGCAAGCAGAATCCATAAGGCCGGTGCTCCATTCGCCTTGGTAAGTTCCAGATATACCGGTGCCTTAAGCGTATCATCAATCTCTATCCATTCCGGCTTCGCTTCCGGATATCCCAGAGCTCTTAAGTACATATCAGCAAGCGAGCGAATATTAGCCAAAGTCTGGGTATCGAACTTGGAACGAAGGAAACGATCATGAGCCGGGTAATACTGCCGCGCCACATCGCGCAGGAGCGCCCATGGTGTCCTGATCTGTTCACTCTCCTTCGCCCCTGCTCTCCATGCAGAGATCGTCTCAGAAGCATTCTCTTCAAAGATTGATGAGAAATAATGATTTGTGTAATATTCGTTTTGGTTGGTAATTCCGGTTAAATCCATGCTCATCTTGTTACCCCCTTTATTACCGCCATAATCCGAATATAGGGATTATTCTGTATCGACATGGTGTCTGTAACCCAAGTTGTAAACTTATCAAACAGTTCATCTACCATACGTTCCTGCTCGCTTTTCTTTCTTTCACTTTCAAACAAGGACAGCTGATAGTATTTATGACGTGTCTCCAGTTCAGCCAGCTTGTCTAATTCTTCATCCAAGAGCGGATTGATATGGCTTTGATAGCTCTGATAGTACCCATCCAGGTATTCCTTTGCATGTTCAACAACATCCGGCAGTAATCCTTCTGCTGCAGTCACATCAGCCTCTGTTAGGCTTGCACTGTTCGGGATTTTTGTGCTTCGGAATCCGGTATGCGCAAGCAGTTCGTTCATGCTCAGGCTCTTTACAAATTTGCCATTCTCATATTGGAGCCCAAACCATTCATCTACCAGCGGAGTGGAACGCTTGTTAGGAATGCTTCCCGTAACGATGAAAATGGTCTCTTCCGGTTTCATCTTATCTGGAATGCCAACAAACGGAGCTTCTCCACGTCCATACAGCAGACCACCCTTATCGTTTACCCAAGTAAAGAGCGGATGCTGCTTCCAAAGATACTGAACCTTTGGCCAGGCTGTTTCTGCCATGTTATTCTGCATGCTTCTCTTCATTTCTCCCATGCAGAATTCCTTATCATCTGACAGTCTTAAATAATCACCCTGGGGCATAGCTTCATCCGGAAGAAGAGCCATAAGGCGTTTTCTCATATCTGGTGTCACTGTCACTTCCATACCAGAAACGAACTGAAGTTTTTCTACTGGATGGCTTTCAGACTGGTTCAGATAGCTCATAGCTAAATAAAGATAATTGGTATCTGAAAACAGTGTCTCATCATTTTTGACTTTTACCGGTTCACTTGTATCAGCAGAAGCAGCCATCAACGCCTCAAATGGATCAAACTCTGCTTCCCCACTGTCAAGAGTCTCCGAAAATGCATCAGCATCAGATCCATTCTCAATCGCATCCGATACCACCAGTTCTTCGTCTTCAATAGAGAACTTACCGAGCAGCAGCGCCGGATCCCCAATATTCTTAAGTGCCTGTTCTTCCTTAGTAATCAGGATCTCAATAATCCTCATATCACCTTTGATCCGCGGATTATTGCTTTCAATCATCATATAGCGAATATTCGGACGTTTCTGCTGCCCATAACGGTCGATACGTCCGTTTCTCTGCTGGAACACCATAAGCGACCACGGGATATCAAAATGAATCATCCTGTGACTGAGATAATGCAGGTTAAGCCCCTCTGATGCGACATCAGATGCAACAAGTACTCTAACCGGAGCTTCCTCACGTCCAAAATTCTCAACGATCGTCTGCTGCTCCGCATCACTCATCGCCCCGGAAATCTCCTGGATTGCATTTGCTGGCAGCTTCAGATCCTCCCGAAGTCTTGCAGCCAGATATTTCATGGTTTCAATTCGCTCTGTAAAGATAACCACACGATCATCTGTCGCTCCGGTCCAACCGTATTCTTTATCTTTCAACAGAGAAAGGAGCTGCTGATATCTCGAAAAATCAGCAGGAGTAATATTCTCCAATGCCCTCTTCAGTTCTTCCAGCGCACGGATGTCCTTGATTTCATTATCTGTATACTTCTTACGAAGCTTGTTAAGTCTTGCATCAATACTCTTGATGCATGCTGCCGGACTGGAAAAGAGCGACTTTTCCAGACTGGTTTTAAAAAGTTGTCCCTGAGCCTTGGTTTTGCTCAAGTCCATTTGCAGCTGCATCTCAGCGAAGATATCAAAAGCAATTTCTTCCTTGCCCGAAGCTTTGCAACGCTGTAATTCAATTCTTCTTTCTAGGAACGAACCGCTGACCTGATCCTTCACGTCCTTTTTGAAACGACGCACACACAAGCCTTTGATATCATCCTTGGTGTAATCATCCGGATTCGCTATAGCTGTAGGATCCAGCATATTCATCAATGATGCAAAACTCTTGGCACGTCCATCATGAGGAGTCGCTGAAAGCATAATCATAGTATCTGAACGATCTGCAAGCAGTTTGGCTAATCTTGATCGCTGTGCCTGATGATTGCCACGCTCTGCAACATTCTGAGCCTCATCAATTACAATGATATCCCAGTACGCCTTCTCCAAGTGCGTTCTATATTCGATATCTCTCTTCAGCGTATCAATAGACACGATTGTCTTATCGTAATAGCTGAACGGATTATAATTTGATGGTAGCTTTGTTCTTATATCATGAATCTTCTTTGAGTCCAGACGCACCAACGGTATCGTGAAGCGATTCCACATTTCTTTCTGGAACTGTGTCATCATACTCTTGACCGTAACGACCAGAATCCGCCTGCCCTTTCCTCTGGCAATCAGTTCGCTCATCAGGATACCGGCTTCCAATGTTTTACCAAGGCCGACAGTATCTGCGATCAGGATGCGCTGCCGCGGTCTGCGAAGCGAAATCTGAGTAGGCTCAAGCTGATAAGGCATTAAGTCCATAGCCGCCTTATCTCCGATATGTAAATCCGTATCTGTTGGGATCTGCTGCCTCCACTGACTTTCCAGATACAGCTGCGTCCTTCGGAAAAAGGATGACCCATCAATGACAAGCTTTACATCCTTTGGATCCACCACAGCAATCTCTTCCAGATCAGTCAGAAAAACTGCCTCTTTGTCCTTTACCAGCGGCGATACACCTACACAGTACAGGGCATTATTCCCCATGTTGTTCTTTTCGACCTTCTTGACCATCCATTCCTCATCTCGAATGATGGTTCTCATCCCCGGTGCGTAATCTACCATAACAATTTATCCTTTCAATCTTCCGCGCTTTTGGGGAAAAATCAGCCTTTTCTTCTACTGGAACCATCTCCATGATGTCAGAAAAATCGCATTCCAAAGCATTGGAGATCTTCACCAAAACATCTGTCGTGATATTGGCATTCTTGCCAAGCTTCGCCAGTGAAGCTGTACTGATTTCACTTTCCTCCTTCGGTTTTGTACGATTCCACTCATATAGTTTTTAATGTTCTATTAGCACTTGATTAAGGTAACAACACTTTATTTTATAATCCACTTTCCCTTTTGACTGCTTCCTTCTCTTTCGATCACCCCAGACAAACGCATTTTCCGCATATGATATTTAATCGTATCATGCTTTTCCCCAAGCATTTCTGCAATCTGGCTTTGGGACAATGCCGGATTATCCTTAATGACTTTTATAATCCGCATAGGAATCGAATTCTCAATATACTGAAAACCAACTTGGGTAGTACTTTGGGTAACAGCTTGGGTAGTATCTTGGGTAGTGTCAGTCATCAGACTTCTAAACGTCACCATAATGTCCTCTTTTTTAACCGCATACTCTGGCATGGGATTCCCGGCCTGCGTGCAGCTGTCCTTAATTTTCTCAATTCCCCGTCCCCATGCTTCGATAAACCCCGCACGAAAGAAAGTATTCGCAATGAGTGGATTATATGGTCTTGAACGGTGACTTCCCATCAAATCATCAACCGTCCAATCATCAGGAAACACACAATCGTTTGCAATTATGATTTTATCCGCATAAACCTTGATTTGAATCGGTATCAATTTTCCATAGAATTTGTGCGCAATGGCATTAAAAACAGCTTCTCTAATCGCCTCCTTTGGAAAAGGATAAGTTTCTACCCTTGTAACTCCCTGATAAGAGATTTCTGCTTTCAGGTATTTGGTAAAAATCAAATCCACAACTCTATCAGCCTGTGAAATCAGTGACCCATGTATTTCATCCTGGTACCGCAATTCTGAATCTGTTTCAAAATAGCCAATTTTTACATAAGAACCTGGTATCCATTTCTCCGGATTATGATGAAATAGTAAAATCGCCGCCCGCTTGAGCATACCATGGTCAAGCAGATTTAAACTATCCAGCAATTGCTCATTGGAAGAATCGACATCTTTTTTGTCCATTCTTTTGCTAAGAACGGCCTGTTCACGAAAAATATCAAAACTATCATTCCGCAAATCCCTTACTGCAACATCCTGTATGGGAACACTATCCCAGGTAATGCCAGTCTTTTTTAAGAGGAACTGATTCAATGCCTGTCCTTTAAGCAACTGCTTTGTGCTTCCGCTCCGATAATGATATTCTCCCCTGTAATTCACAGGATAGGTATTGGGGCTGACACAAATTTCAATGTATTCTTTTTCATCTTCAGCTAACAAGTTCACATCTACGATGATTCCCAAAATATCCCTTACTTTGTTGGGAATATCTTCCATAAGTTTCTTACTGTCTTGAATGCCAATGACAGTACCATCATCATTTGTACCGATATAAATCTTTCCGCCCTGCGCATTGGCAAATCCACATATCCATTTGAGATATTCATCCCGCCATGATTCTTTCCATTCAATATTCTGACTCTCTGCCATGAAAGCACCTCCAAGTCAAATTGGGTAGACAACATCTACCCAATTCATATCATAACAAAATCTTCTACAAAATACTATATCCTCATAAAATCTATTTTAATTTTCTGATTGTCATTTCAAGGCTCTTTCAAAAATGGTGTAGTAGTGGTGTAGTAAATACCTTATTGAAGCGTGAAATCATTGATTCTACAGGCTTTTTCGGAACATTTCAAGATATTGCCGTGGCAGACGAAAAGTATCTTAATCATAATAAAAATTCCTCCTGAAATGTATTGATTTGCTGTGTTTTGGCACGTTTTGCGAGATTTATTTTTTAAGTGTAACTGATAAAAAATCACAGAATGAGCCAAACGGGGCAGAATGTGGCAAGTTGAAGCCATGAAACGTAGTAAAAATTAGGGGTTTTTACTACTATGATATTTTAGCATAAATCTTGCCGCTTGTGATATAAATCATTAACTACCCATCCTCTGTTTCTTCCTCATCAATTGGTTTCTGCAATATCGCATACTCACAAACAATATGTACAAATTCATTAAAAAAATTTGTATATCCAAGATGTTCTTTTCCAAAAGAATATCGAAATCTTCAAATAGTCTTGAAATGTTCGTAAGGTTAAATTTCAGCGTTTCATCATCCTGATGTGCTTGTTCACAAATTATTTCTGTCAAAGCATTTTTATGGCAACCGGGCATTTGCTCAAAAAGGCATTTAAGATTATGAATGCATTCATATGAACCCATTTCCTTAAATATCAGAAATTTAAGAGCTAATTCTACTGCCAGCGCCCCATTTACAACAAGCGGCGATGTGAGCGTTGGAATGCCTTCGCGCCGTTTTATATAATCATCAATAGCTTCTATATTTTTATCTTTATTTTCACTAAGTGTAGGTAATTTTTCGCATTCTTCCAGTTGCTTAAAGAAATAATAAAAGCTTTCTCATTCAAGCACCATTCGTTTGATTGTCAGTGAGTTATCACTATTTCTACATTGTTCAAGGTGTTCACAGACAGCACATTTAGGTTTGGGAGTGAACGGAACACCGGTAAATACACGTTTTGAAGACATTATACACACCTCTCGAATTGCCTTTCATCAAATCCTAATCTCTCTTCCTTATACTAAAATTCACGAATAATGCTTCATCTTAATATTCTTTGATACAAAGTAATCAGCTCGATATACAAAATCAGGATACTTTGGATGTGCAGTTCCTTTGGGCCTATCTATTATGATTTAAGAATTATCTGACAATTAGTCTGACATTCTCCAAAAATCTTCATTACCATCGTTCATTGATTCTCCTCCAATGCAAAAATCGGATTTCTGCCATACGCTGCGCGTTCACTCCCGCCCAATTCCTGCTCTGTAATCCGCTTTCCAATATTCCAATAGGTAAGCGGCATTGCCTTACCGGAGGGGACAGACTTTACAAAAATCCTTTAGCCGTGACAGTCATATTCATATCCGAATCTCCCCCCTCATTTTATTTGCGGGCTGCCAGCCGTATCAGAGGGCCGTTTCCCTCTTAATAAATAACAGCATGTACGATCTTTTGGAATTGCAATATATTTTGATTTGCAGTCAGCCAGCAGCCTTTCCTCTTTTATCAGCCGATACTGCCAGTTTTCCATATGGGCAGGCTTTTTAAAGTCATCGATGATTTCATCATAGCTTTTAGCAATCAGTTGAATAACTAATTTTTTAAAATACTCCTTAAAATCTTTCAGGCCAATGAAATACTCAATTTCCCTGAATGAAGGAAATAATTTCCGTTTATCTGCTTCCCCGGCATACCAATATGAACACCAATAATTATAATACTCAAACTTCCCACACCGATTGGTGTGCTGAACCTTGAAAAATCAATACTTTAGTCCATAAAAAAGGCACAAA